>DATHOW010000246.1:0-30007 GCA_035484495.1 Bacteroidia bacterium
AAGTACCGAAGAAATAAAACAAAAAATTATAGGACTAATAAAAAAAGGAAGTGTTTTCATTATGAAACGAAATGTACAAGGTTTGTATCTTGATTGTAATAATCAAATTATTCCTCCCGAAAAAATAAAAGGCATTTGGAACATGCCCAAATGCCTTATTAAATCGGATAATTAGGTTAGTAAACTACGCCAGTTTTTTCAGTAAATTTTTCATGCTAACTTTTTCAGCTATAAGTGTTGGTATAGCATCAATAGCAACACGGTCTTGTTTCATGGTATCGCGGTCGCGAATGGTAACGGTGTTGTCTTCCAAACTTTGTTGATCTACTGTAATACAATATGGTGTACCAATAGCATCTTGGCGACGGTAGCGTTTCCCGATGTTATCTTTTTCTTCGTACAAGCAATTATAATCAAGCTTAAGCATGTTCATAATTTCCATTGCTTTTTCTGGCATGCCATCTTTGCCCATTAGCGGAAAAACAGCTACTTTAATAGGAGCCAAAGCAGCAGGGATAGACAACACAACACGTTCCGATCCATCTTCTAATTTTTCTTCCTTTAACGAAGAAGCCATAATGGCTAAAAACATTCTATCTAAACCTATTGAGGTTTCAATTACGTATGGCGTATAACTTTGGTTTAGTTCAGGATCAAAATACTGTTGTTTTTTGCCTGAAAACTGCTCATGATTACGCAAATCAAAATCAGTACGACTATGGATTCCCTCTAGTTCTTTAAATCCAAACGGAAATTCAAATTCAATATCACAAGCCGCATCAGCATAGTGCGCCAGCTTAACATGGTCGTGAAAACGTTTTTTATGTGGGTCAATTCCTAAAGCATTATGCCATTTTAAACGGGTTTGTTTCCAATGCTCATACCATTCTTTTTGCGTACCCGGGCGAATAAAGAATTGCATTTCCATTTGTTCAAACTCGCGCATACGGAAAATAAACTGACGAGCCACAATTTCGTTACGGAAAGCCTTACCGGTTTGCGCAATACCAAACGGAATTTTCATTCGTCCGGTTTTTTGCACATTTAAAAAGTTCACAAATATCCCTTGCGCCGTTTCCGGACGAAGGTAAATAGTATCACTATCGCCCGCTACAGAACCAAGTTGGGTAGAAAACATTAAGTTAAACTGGCGAACATCTGTCCAGTTTTTTGACCCTGAAAACTCACATACTATTTCTTCATCAACAATAATTTGCTTTAACATTTGCAAATCATTTTCTTTCAATGCGTGATCTAAATTCTTTTGTAATACATCTGCCTTTTGATAACTATAACTTTCTTGTAAAAGAAAATCCCGCATCTCATTTATTGTTTGGAAACGAGATTGATTCGCAGTAATTTTAACTATTTCCGTTCGTGGATAAAATTCGTGTTTTTTGTGGATCTCTTTTTCGCCCTTATCTTGATATTTTCTAATTTTATTTTCAATCAACACATCAGCGCGGTAACGCTTTTTACTATCTTTATTGTCAATTAACGGGTCGCTAAAAGCATCAACGTGTCCGCTTGCTTTCCAAGTTGTTGGATGCATAAATATTGCGGCATCAATGCCTACAATATTTTCGTTTAGTTGCACCATACTTTGCCACCAATATTGGCGAATGTTGTTTTTTAACAACACACCATTTTGCCCATAATCATATACGGCACTTAGTCCATCGTAAATTTCACTGCTTTGAAAAATAAACCCATACTCTTTACAATGAGATATAAGGTTTTTAAATAAATCTTCTTGATTGCTCATGGGCGCAAAAATAACAATTTAAGACGTAAAATTTACTTCTTATAAAAATTCATCTCGCTAACGTAAGCGGCCACTTTTTCGGGCATAAAACAGCTTACTTCCTTTTTATCGAGAATGGCTTTGCGGATGAAGGAAGACGAGATTTCCATTACAGGTGCCTCCGTTATTTTAATATTGGGATGGTTTATAAAAGAGCCTGCATGACTATGCTGACGGGGATATACGTAAATGGAATGTTTGTCTAAAATTTGCTCGTAGTTTTTCCATTTATGAAAATTTTGTAAATTATCCATGCCCATAATAAGGCTAAAGTTTTTCTTTGGATACTTTTCTTTTAAATGGGTTAGCGTGTTTATGGTGTAAGATGGTTGCGAAAGTTTAAACTCAATATCACTTGCTTTAAACTTAGGATAGTTTTCTACAGCTAGCTTTACCATGTACAAACGATGGTTTTGCGCCAACAGGCTTTGCTTATCTTTTAATGGGTTGTGTGGAGATATAACAAACCAAACTTCATCTAAATCAGTAAACGAAACCATATAGTTTGCTAAAGCCAAGTGCCCAATATGTATTGGGTTAAACGAGCCGAAAAACAAACCTATTTTTTTCACTAAAACTTTTTATTTTGATTAAAAGGTTTGGTTGCTTTTTGTATAGTGGTTAAAATGTTTTTTGTTTTATCCGTGTTACTAAGTGTGTTGATAGCCGTTTGCATATCGGTATCCCACTTTATGGAGGCTGCAATTCTTCCGCTTAAAAAATAAAAACGAGAAACAATTTCGTCTTCTATCATCCGTTTTATTTCCGGTTTAAACTTTTGCAGATCATCTTTTTTTCTGTCCATTAGTTTTTTCTGCAGTTGGTTAAATTCATTTTCTATATCCGTAAAATACTTGTCGCTTTCAGCGCTTCTTTTCAGCGACTCTAAATCTTCTTCGCTATTGGTTTTGTAATTGTAGTTTTTGTCTTTAAGGAACGTCACAAAATCGTTATAATCATTATCGCTCATGGTAAAAGTTTGCGCATCTCCATTTAATTTTGGGTTTTTAATTATGTATTGTGTTACGTAATCAAAAATCAAATTTTTAGCAATTAACTCGTAGGTGATTTCGCTCATGGTTTGTGGGTCAGTTTGCACATCGGGCAACACACCAGCGCCATCATATACAATTCGTCCATTACGAGTTTTAAAGGCCGTGATAAGTGAATCAGGAACATGGTCTACACTTCCGTTTTTATTACGATGCGAATAATCTAAGGCCTGAATACATCTGCCGCTTGGGATATAATATTTAGCAACCGTTACTTTTAGCTGTGCATTATAAATAAGTGGTTTAGTTTGTTGCACAAGACCTTTACCATACGTGCGTTGACCTATAATAACAGCTCTATCTAAATCTTGTAATGAACCTGAAACAATTTCTGAGGCTGAGGCCGAGTTCCTATCTACCACAACTGCCAAAGGCATCGTTAAATCAATAGGGTTGTTAACTGTCTTAAAAGCTTGTGTCCACTCTTTGGCACGGCCTTTAGTAACGGCTACATCTGTTCCTTTTTCTACAAATAAGTTTACGATATCAACAGCTTGCGTAAGTAACCCACCCGGGTTATCGCGCAAATCAAGTATAAGTGCTTTGCAATTGTTGTCATTTTTAAGCTTAAGAAATGCCGCTTTAACTTCTGCTGCCGCAGTCGGTGTAAAACCGGTAAGTTTTATGTAGCCAATTTCCTTATCTAACATGCCAAAATAAGGCACATCTTTTACTTTAATGTCTTCTCTTATAATATTAAATTCTATAGGCTTTGTAGTTCCGGGTCTTTCTATCAAAAGCTTAACAGCCGTACCAGACTGCCCCTTCATTAGTTTACTTATCTCATCCGAGGTTTTACCTTTTACTGCAATATCATTTATTTGTATGATAACATCCCCAGCTTTTATTCCCGCCTTAAGTGCTGGAGAGTTTTCGTATGGCTCGGTAATAAGCACTTTATCTTTTATCTCACGCACAGCAGCACCAATGCCGCCATACTGCCCTGTAGTTACTATTTTATAATCTTCAATGTCATTTTCGGTATAATATTCGGTATAGGGGTCTAACGATTGCAACATAGCATCCGATGCTGTTTTAATGAGCTCGCCCGGCTTAGTATCATCCACATAATATAAATTCACTTCTTTAAAAAGCGAAGTAAATATGTCGAGGTTTTTAGCTACTTCAAATAAATCTTCAGTAAATGCCGCCGAAATAACGCTTACAGAAATAATAACCGGAAGACCTATTGCTAAAAATAATTTGCGCCTTTTAATCATGATAAAAATTACTTGCCATAAAGGTAAGATTTATATTTAATTTATTCTATTAGCCAATAGTTGTAGAGCCTGCACTATGTTTTCCTTTAGCTCATCGAAAGAAATGATTTGTTTGGAGCTATATATAAGATAAATATGGATGTTCTTTTGCTTTTCAGCAAGATGCTGGTACAGTATGTGTTTATGATTGCGATAAACCTCGCGCATTCTTCGCTTAATAAGATTGCGGTCGACAGCTTTTTTAAAATTTCTTTTTGGAACTGAAAACACTACACGACAGGCAGGCAAAATACTCTGAGGTACTTCAATAAACAGAATTTTAATGTTGTTGCTGTGCAAATGCTTACCGTTTTCGTAAACATTTTCGAGGGCAGCGTGCCCATATAGTCGCTCTTCTTTTTTAAAAGTAAAGCGCATTAAAACTTAGCGTTTATTTACGTCGCGAATATAGTTTTCCAAAGCCATTACCATACTTGGTGTTTGCGGATTTGGCGATGCTATATCTATACGCAATTTTTGTGCCCGCAAAGCCTCAGCGGTAGCTGCACCAAATGCAGCAATACGAATTTCGCCTTGTTTAAAATTAGGGAAGTTTTTAGCTAACGATTTAATGCCGGCAGGGGTAAAGAAAACGAGTACATCATAATTAAGTGTGCCTCTTAAATCACTTAAATCTGCACTAATTGTGCGATAAATAACTGCTTTTTTGTAGCGTAGTTTAAGTAAATCAAGCACATCAATTATTTTTTCTTCGCGATGTACATCAGCCACCGGTAATAAAAAATGCTCTTCTTTGTTTTTGCGTAACGATTCAGCTAAATCAGAAATAGTTCCGTTGCCAAAAAATATTTTGCGTTTACGGTATTGGATATACTTCTGCAAATAATAAGCAGTTGCTTCGTTCAAGCAAAAATACTTAGTAGTTTCGGGCACATTGTAACGCATTTCGCCACACACTCTAAAAAAATGGTCAACTGCATTTCTGCTAGTAAGTATAACCGCATTGTGCTCAGTTAAATTTATGCGTTGTTGTCTGAATTCTTTTGAAGTAATGCCTTCTATTTTAATAAAGTGTCTAAAATCAACTTTAATATTTAGTCTGCGGGCTAATTCTAAGTACGGGTTTTTTTCACTCTCAGGTTTTGGCTGAGAAATTAAAAGTGTTCTTACTCTGGTTTTTAAAGCATTTTTATCAGGATATACAACCTGTGGCGGAGTATGCGGAATAACAATTTTAGGTTCTTTTACCGGTTTTGGTAAAACAACTTTTTCAACTTTTTTAGGCGCTGCTTTTTTTACAACTACCTTTTTGGCTGGCTTAACAACTTTTTTAAGTAGTTTTTTAGGGGCAGTTTTTTTAACTAAAACAGTTTTCTTTTTTTTAGAAACAACTTTTTTAGTCGGAGTTTTTTTAGCTTTAGTCGTTGCTTTTTTAGCAGCAGGCTTTGATGCCTTACGGACTGTTTTCTTGCTTTTTTTAACGGTAACCTTACCTTTTTTTATAGCCTTTTTTTTAACCGCCATACTTTTAATTTACGTTAGCCTTTTAGCAATCAGCTATTTACAATTACTTTAACAAAAACAGCTAATGGTATAATTTCTACGGCGCAAAGATACAAAACTAAATGAAATAGCGAAAAACCATACATACTGTACCCAAAAACAAGGGTTTTTATAATTCTAACAACATAAAGTAACCCTAACAGACTTACACCTAAGGAGAACAAATAAGCAGGTGGTACATTTGAATAATGTAATAAAAAACAACAAATAAGCATAATTAAGGCCCCAATATATGCACCAAATGCATACTGAAAAAACAAATCTTCGGCGGCATTTTTTTCTTTTACAACAGACCCAAGTGCCTGGTTTAAAAACCGTCTACAAACAATTAAAAGACCAATTGAGGCAATTACTAACAACCTAACAACATCCGTAGAGGTGTTTCTAAACCAACCTTCATAAATACTTAAATCAGTAAAAAAAATTCCGCCGCATATCATGTAAATT
Organism: Bacteroidia bacterium; assembly: GCA_035484495.1. Taxonomy (GTDB): domain Bacteria; phylum Bacteroidota; class Bacteroidia; order B-17B0; family Aurantibacillaceae; genus PALSA-968. The sequence continues at coordinate 6,087 of DATHOW010000246.1, forward strand.
AAAAACAGAAAAAACGAAAATGACTTAATAAAAGAATGCCCCTCTCTTTGTATTTGTTGCGAGGCATTATAACTTATAACAGATGAAAACACCAGTAAGGTTTTTTTATAAAACCGTAAATAGATATATATAACTAAGGCGCAGCAAACAAAAATTAAAACAAAAGCAAGTAAATTATAATTGCCATTTCTTTCTAAAGAATCTGCATGTTTTACAGCAAGTTCATGTTTAGAAAAAACACTAGGCGCTATTTGAAGAAGGGTTTTCAATAGGCGTAAAAGTAAAAAGCCCTCGCGGAATGCGAAGGCTTTTTAAAAAATATCTTTCAACAAAAATTATTCAGTAACTATTACCAAATATTTAGAAGTACCCCAAAAATCGGCAGCGTTAGTAATGTCGATTTTTTGTACCGGCTTTTCTCCTACCAATTTATAAGAAGTGCTTGGGTGATTAGTAAGGATTTTTACCTTTTTAGCTCCTAAAGGAATACTAGTAACTTGGGTAATGTCGATTTTAGTAAATTTATCTTTATTAAAATCTTTTTTAATTTCCATTGTTTTACCCAAACCAATAAAACCACCCTCTTTTTCGGTAACACCATCAGCTTTTAACTCTTTACCTGTACCAATAATATAGTAAGCAGTATTAAGTTGTTGTATTTTGCCTTGGTTATCTTGTTCAAGGTTTGTATAGTTAGTAGTTAAGTTGCTTAGCTCGATATTTTTTTGCTCTAATTGATTTTTAAGGTCGGTGATTTGGCCTTCTTTTTCGTTAAGCTGAGCTTCTAAGCCGGCAATCATTTTTTCAAGTCCATCTATTTTAGTGTTAGATGTTTTAAGCTTTTTACTTAAAGATGCAATGCGCGATTTGTTTTTAGCCATTAAATCATAGATACTTTGGATATCTTGTTTAATTTGCTCTTCCTTGCTTTTTACATCGCCACCTTGAGAAGCACCTGTAACTATTTTTTCTTTCGATTTAATTTCATCTAAATTGGCCTGTATATCGTTAAAACCATTTACAAAGTCTTGTAAAGCAGCTTCTTTTTCGGTTAATTCACCTTTAAGGTTAGAGTTATCTGAGGCAAGACTATCAACCACAGGGTTTGATTGTTTTTCGTTTTTACCACCACTACATGATGTAGTAGTAATAAGAGATGTAACCATACATGCAGCTACAAATATTTTAAAAATTGTTTTCATTTTTATGTTGTTTTAGTTGTTTATTTAAGAGCAAATGTAACCGTTTAATCCATCTTGAAGGAAATGTTAAGTTTTTTTAACGAAATAAATTTACCCCTTAAATTTTACTCGCTTGTTCAGCCAATTCTTTAGCGCGCTCTTCGGCATTTAATAGGCCTTCTTGCAGGTGTTGGCTTACATTATGCTTTGCAAAAGTGCTTAAAGCAGCCTCAGTAGTTCCACCCTTAGAGGTCACAGCTTTAATTAATTCGTCTAAAGGCTTACCGGCGTTATTAATTAAATGAAACGAGCCCAACATAGTTTGCTTAACCAACAAAGATGAAGTAGCCTCATCCATGCCCATTTTTTTACCCGCCTCAATAAGTTGCTGAACAAAATAGAAGAAATAAGCGGGCCCACTTCCACTAAGAGCCGTAACCGCATCTAACAGATTTTCATCCTCCATATATAGCGTTCTTCCGGTAGTGGTTAAAAGGTTTTCTACCTTATGTGCTTGTTCAATAGTTATTGATTTACTTAAACTATAAGCGGTAATGCCCATTCCTATTTCTACAGGAGAGTTGGGCATAGCCCTAACTATTTTTTGATGATTTAATTTTTGCTGCAAAAAAGCAATATTTATTCCGGCCATGATGCTTAGCAGAATAGTTTTTTCATTTAGTACTTTTTTTAAATCAGCTGCAAGCTCCACAAAATCTTGTGGTTTAACTGATAGAATAATTACATCGCTACCTGCAATCAGTTTATCATCGGGCACAACAACACGTCCAATATCCAATTTTTTTAAATCTTCTTTACGGGTTTCGCTTTTTTCAACCAGTAATAAATCATCTTTAGATACAATGTTGTACTTTAAAAAAGAGCGGGCATAAATTAAACCCATATTGCCACAGCCAACTATTGTTATTTTCATACTACTTAAATCTATACTTGTTGAACAATCATTTTAGGTGTTGGTTCTCCAATTTGTTTGTTGGCTAATTCTTTGTTTATATTTTCTGTGATGCTGGCTGTAGTTGCAGGATTGTCTTTTTCCGAAGTAAAAAAAGAAGCCTGTAAAGTGTACGTTCCACCGCCTGCCTTAGTACAACCAACCGAAGGGGCGTGGTTATCAAGCAGCACACGTTTGTCTTTTAACACAACATCTAAAATAATTTTTTTAACCATGTCGCTATCAAACTCGTTACTAATATTTACAGCACAAGTGCCCCGTAAAGTTCCTTCTCTGCTTTGATTTACAATAATATTATTTGAAACAGAGCCATTAGGAAGTATAATGGTTTTATTATCGGCCGTTATAAGGATGGTGTTGAAAATTTGAATTTCCTGTACTAATCCTTTTTGTCCAAGCGCCTCAATAGTATCACCTACTTTAAAGGGTTTAAAAACTAGTACTAAAACTCCGCCCGCAAAATTAGATAAGCTACCTTGCAAGGCCAAACCTACAGCTAAACCCGCAGCACCTAACACAGTTACTAATGATGTTGTTTGTATACCAATCATTCCGGCTACAGTAATCATTAATAAAATTTTTAAGCCAACCCCAATTAAGCTGCGTAAAAACGTCCTTAACGAAACATCTAAATCTCTACGAACCATTGCCCGTTCTGAAATGCGGGCCAATTTTTTTATTAACCAAAAACCTAATACCAGAACAAGAGCCGCCATAACTATTTTGGGCGTGTACTCGACTGTTAGGTCTATCAACATTTTTACATTCTTGTCAAAGAAAGAAAGTTCTTGGTGTACGTCTGTTTTTAAAATGGTATCTGCGTTCATAATTTTAGTTTAATGCGTAAAGTTTACCCGGCAATGACTTTATTAAGTTGCCAAACTCTAACTGTAATAATAAACCAGAAGCCTTACCTGGCGTTAATTGCAACTTATTACAAATTTCATCTACATGAATGGGTTGCGAATCTTTTATCAAATTTATAATTTGATTTTCATCATCTGATAAATTGATAGGCAATATAAACTGATTACTTTTTGCTTTTTTATTTTCGGTTTGCTCCCAGCCCATAGCGTATAGTAAATCTGCGGCGTTTTCAATAAGCGATGCCTTGTTACGCTTTATAAGCATGTTACAGCCGGCAGAAAATTCCGTTTCGGCATTGCCCGGAAAAGCAAATACATCTCTATTGTATGTATGTGCAATTTCCGCAGTGATTAATGCACCACCGGTTTTTTTAGATTCTACTACTACAACAGCATCGCACATACCGGCAACAATTCTGTTACGTTTTGGAAAGTTTTCTTTATCAGGTGTCGTTTGTGATAAAAACTCGGTTAACAAGCCACCCTGATGAACCATCTTGTTTGCCACATTAGCATGTAGCGCAGGGTATAGTTTATCTAAGCCATGACCCAAAACACCAACCGTATCAAGGTTGTTAGCAAGTGCTGCTTTATGCGCATAAACATCTATGCCATAAGCTAAACCACTAACCACTAAAATATTTTCGGCAGCTAAGTCTGCCACTAGTTTTTCGGTTTGTTGCCTGCCATATTCGGTTGCATTACGTGTGCCAATTACAGCTATAATTTTTTCCTTGTTTAAGTCTGCGTTACCTTTATAAAACAAGAGTATAGGCGCATCATTACAGTGTTTTAGTTTATTTGGATAAGCAGTATCCGTAAAAAATAAGGGTGTAATATTTTCGTCTTCAATAAAATTTATTTCCTCTTCGGCACGTTTAAATGTTTCGGCATTCCCTCTGGCATTCAAAATAATTTGCGCCATGCGCTCCCCTACTTGCGGAGTTTTAAGCAATTCGTTTTTAGTGGCTTTAAAAACCGCGCCGGCGCTGCCACAATAAGCAATTAGGTTTTTGGCAATAGCATCGCCAATGCCCTGTATTTGCTTTAGGCTAATTTGATATAATAACTCGTTTGTGTTCAAGAAAAAAATAAATATTATATTGCAAAGTTAGATAAAACAAAAAAATGGTTAAACGAATACTTATTTTTATTTGTCAGTTTATTTTATCATATACTTCTTATGCGCAAGGCGTTGTTAGAGGGCGTGTTACCGACAAATCAAGCAAAGAAACTTTACCGGGTGTGGTACTAATTTGTTCCGACAAAAATGCGGTTACCGATGTAAATGGAAACTTTTCATTCCAGGTTCCCATTGGTAAACAAACAATAAAGGCATCCCTAGTAGGATATGCCAATTTTTCTAAAACAATAGATGTAAAAGAAAAAGATACTACTGTAATTGCTGTTGCATTAGATGCATCTAACAGAGCCTTAGACGAAGTAGTTGTATCTGCAGGAAAGTACGAGCAAAAACTTTCGGAAGTAACGGTATCTATGGAAGTAATAAAAGCAGATTTATTGCAAAATAAAGCGATTGCTCAGTTAGATCAAATTATGAACCAAGTGCCGGGTGTTTATGTTACCGACCAACAAGTAAGCATACGTGGCGGAAGCGGTTTTACTTATGGTGCGGGAAGCCGTGTAATGATGTTGGTTGATGGAATGCCTATGATATCAGCTGACGCGGGCGATATAAAATTTAATTATATCCCCATAGAAAACATGGCACAAATGGAAGTTATAAAAGGAGCTTCATCTGCTTTATATGGTTCTTCTGCACTTAATGGGGTGATAAATATGCGCACCAAATTTGCAGGAGACCAGCCCGAAACGCAAGTAACTATGATGGCGGGATTATATGGCGACGCTGATAGAGAAACTTTAGATTGGTGGAAACAACAACATAGGTTTAACCCCATGTATCAGGCGGTAACTTTTTCTCACGCACAAAAGTTTGGGAATTTAGATTTAGTAGTGGGGGGGCAATTATACAAAGACGAGGGTTATCGTGATAGTGCCAGCGAGAATAGAATTAGGGCAAACATAAATTTGCGATACCGTTTTAAAAAAATACCGGGGTTAAGCGCGAGCATTAATTCAACTGCTATGACCTATAGCGGGCGTTTGTTTTTTTTATGGAAAAGTGCCGATTCTGCTTTTCAGTCGAGGCCGGGAGCTTTATCAGTATATTCAAATACACGTAACAACATAGACCCCTGTTTGGCCTACGTTAGTAAAAGAGGGGGCAAACACAACCTTAGGAGTAGGTACTTTTTAACTGCCAATAATAATCATTCAGGGGGTGTAGACCAAAGTTCGAGAGCAGAATTATATTACAGCGAATATCAATGGCAAAAAAGTTTTAAAAACAAGTTTAATATTACAGCCGGAGGTGTTGGCATGCGACAAGTGGTGCTAGCCCCAAGCTTATACGGCAGACGCTTTGGTAAAAATTTAGCCGCTTACGTTCAGGTAGATAAAAAATTCTTTAGTCGTTTAACTGTTTCGGGCGGTATGCGTATAGAATATAATAAAGTAGATACTTCACAAACTAAAGGTGGCTTTTTCTTTTTGAATGCGCCTAAAAAAACCAACTTACCTGTACAGCCTGTTTTTAGAGCTGGCTTAAATTATCAAGCACTCGAATATACTTTTATTCGCGCTTCGTTTGGCCAAGGCTATCGCTTTCCAAGTGTGGCCGAGAAATCTATAAATACTTTTGTTGGAACAAATATTTATCCTAACCCTTCGCTTCAACCCGAAAAAGGTTACACTGCGGAGGTTGGCATTAAACAAGGATTTAAAATCGGTAATTTTCAAGGTTTTTTTGATGCCGCTTATTTTGTAACGCATTACTATAACATGATTGATTTAGGTTTTAAATATGATACTGTTGGGAAATCCAATCAAATCAATAGCATAATAGATTTATCAAATCATGTTGGCTTTCAATTACAAAACATAGGTAATGCAAATATCTCCGGCATAGATCTTTCTGTTAGTGGCACCGGAAAAATTGGTCCAATAAGAGTAGATTTGCTTACAGGATATACGTACTCTAATCCTATCAATCCTAATTTTAACCCAAAAACTGACACAATCGGTACATCACGCACCAACGTGTTACGCCTTAGAAACAAAACCTTATTTAAAAATGATATACAACTAACTTACAAGGTTGTTTCCTTTGGATGGAGCGTACGTTATACAAGTGCCATGCAAAACATTGACAGGCGCTTTCAGCAAAATATTTTATACGATGATGGGGTACCAGACCAATATGCGCTTCCTTCTATGTTCCTTTTACCGGGATTAGCTCAATATAGAGCTACACATAATACCGGTGTGTGGGTAAACGATTTTAGGATTGCTTGTCAAGTAACCAAAAGTTTAAAAATATCTTTTCTGATAAACAACTTCTTTAATGTAGAATTTATGTCTCGTCCGGGTTTAATAGAACCTCCAAGAACATTTGTCCTTCAAGCCGGACTTAGATTTTAGCCTAGGGAAACTGAAGTGTAAAAATTGTCCCTGCTGGTTTATTGTCGCTTATGCCTATTTGAATATTATGTAAGTCGCATAGGTTTTTTGTGATAAATAAACCAAGTCCGGTGCCTTTTGCAGAGCGAGTTTCCTCGTTTCCGACACGATAGAATTTTTTAAATACATTTTCTTTTTCTGAGTCAGAAATACCGGCACCCAAATCTTTTACCAAAACAACTGGTTTATTGTTTTGCAACTGAATATCTATTTCGATTATAGAATCAGTAAGAGAATATTTTATAGCGTTTTCTATAAGATTAGAAAAAACAATAGAAAGAAATTGCTCATCTGCATTAACATCAATTGTTTCGTTAACAACAATTTTTATACGGTGTTTGTTCTCTTCAAAAGCTTGATCAACAAGTTTAGTAAGGGTGTCAAATAGATTTATCTTTTCAAGACGCAAAACATTGTTTTCGTTCTCAGCTTTAGATGCCAACAATACATTGTCAATCATTCGAAGCAAACGTTCATTATCCGCTAAAGCTTTTTGCATTAATTTATTTTTAACCGATTCCTCTAAATTATGTTTTTGCAGGGTTTGTAATTGAAGTTTTACGGATGCAAGTGGCGACTTAAGTTCATGTGTTATAGACAGTAAAAAATTGTTTTTCAAACGAGCCAATTCATTTTCTTTTTTACGGGTGTTGTAGATTTTTAAAACACCTAAAGACAGTAAAATTAAAAAAACCGTTCCTTCTCCAACGTGCATCCAAAGCTGATGGCTTTTTTTATTTTCAATTTGTTGCAGGTTTTCCTCGAGCAAATTTTTATCCGCAAAATGTAAGCCCGATATGTTTTTTTGCTCTTCAGCTAACTGACTTGTTTGACGGGTTAATAAAACTTCCCACCACAAAAACTGCAGCACTATATATGCAACCAATGCATAAAACAACCAAGGAGTTTTAGCTGTGTACTTCATCGTGCTTGGTCATTAGTTTTTCAATAGCGGTAAATATAACCATAACATCTTTAACCGATTTTACGTTTTGTATGCTTATGTAAAAACGGGCACCTTGTTCTTTAAGAGCACAATAAGCCGGATTTTTTTGTGCATATAATAAAATACTCTTAAAGGCTTCTGAATTATAATATTCGCTTTCTTGTTTGCTAATAAAGTAAGCCAGCATCTTTCCATTTTTCAAAACTAATTTTTCAAAACCTAAATACATAGCTCTGCGTCGCATGCGTATAGCATCCGTTAAATTTAAAACCTGTTGTGGTAATGGCCCAAAACGATCTTCCAAGTTCTTTAATAAAACAACTAATTCATCTTCAGTTTGTGCTTCATCTAATTGTTTATAGGTGTTTAAACGCTCGGTAATGTTTTCAATATATCTATCCGGTATCAGTAATTCAAAATCGGTTTCAAGCACGGTATCTTTTACAAATGCTTTTGAGAATGCAGTTTTTACTTGTGTCTCTGCCAACTGCATATCTTTAGTTTGTTCTTTATACCAGCTTTCTTCTTTTAATTCTTCAACTGCCTCGTTTAAAATCTTCATATAGGTGTCAAAGCCCATGTCATTAATAAAGCCGCTTTGTTCACCACCTAACATATCACCTGCACCACGTATATCTAAATCACGCATCGCAATTTGAAACCCACTTCCTAAATCGGTAAACTCGGTAATGGCTTTTAAACGTTTTTTTGCGTCGCTTGTAAGGGTTAGTAATGATGGAACTAATAAATAGCAAAATGCTTTTTTATTTGAACGCCCTACCCTTCCCCTCATTTGATGCAAATCACTCAAACCAAAATTTTGCGAATCGTTAATGATAATAGTGTTTGCATTTGAAATGTCTAAACCCGATTCGATAATAGTAGTTGCAACAAGTATATCGGTTCTTCCTTCAATAAAATTAAGCATTACATCCTCCAGTTTATCTCCCTCCATTTGTCCATGACCAACAGCTACTTTTGCCTCCGGCAACAAACGTTGAATGATGCCCGCTACTTCCTTTATACTTTGTACTTTATTATGAATAAAAAATGCTTGTCCGCCACGCGTAATTTCAAATTGCAAAGCATCGCGCACCAATTCTTCGTTAAAATTATGAAGTTCGGTTTGCACCGGATAACGATTTGGCGGTGGGGTTGCTATAACCGATAAATCGCGCGCGCCCATTAAAGAAAACTGCAAAGTACGCGGAATGGGTGTTGCGGTAAGTGTTAATGTATCAACATTTTGTTTAATAAGTTTCAATTTATCTTTCGCACCTACGCCAAATTTTTGCTCTTCATCAATAATTAGCAAGCCTAAATCTTTAAATTTAATTTGATTGCTAAGTAGCTTATGGGTGCCAACCAAAACATCCACTTTGCCTTCGGCTAATTTTTGCAAGGTTTCTTTTTGTTCTTTGGTAGACTTAAAACGATTTACAAAATCTACCGTGCAAGGAAAATCTTTAAAGCGTTCGGCAAAAGTTTTATAATGCTGGAGCGCTAAAATTGTTGTAGGCACAAGTATAGCAGTTTGTTTGCCATCACAAGCCGCTTTAAACGCGGCACGTATGGCAATCTCTGTTTTACCAAAGCCAACATCGCCGCACACCAATCTATCCATCGGATATGGTTTTTCCATATCGCGCTTTACATCGTTGGTAGTTTTTTCCTGATCGGGCGTATCCTCATAAATAAAAGAAGCTTCTAACTCATGCTGCAAATAATTATCAGGTGCAAAGGCATGCCCTTTGGATGCTTTACGTTTAGCATACAATTTAATTAAATCGAAAGCTACTTGCTTAACACGTGTCTTAGTTTTTTGCTTAAGCGTTTGCCAATGTGTTGAACCAAGCTTATCCATGCGGGGTACTTGCCCCTCTTTGCCTGTGTATTTTGCAATACGGTGCAAGGATGTTATGCTTACATAAACAGCATCATTGTCTTTATAAACCAGCTTAACTGCTTCCTGTGTTTTATCGCCTACTTTTATTTTTTCTAAGCCTGCAAAACGACCTATCCCATGATCTATATGTACCACATAATCTCCTGGGTTAAGACTTTGTAATTCTTTTAACGTAAGAGCCTCACCTGTTTTTTGAAACGATTGTGGGGTTTTGTATTTATGGTAACGCTCAAATATTTGATGGTCGGTATAGCAAGCCAACTTGTTAGCATAATCTATAAATCCTTCGTGAATGCTAAGATGTATAGTTTCAAATAAATTTTCGGCCACACGATTTGCATTAGAAACATCGGTTAAAATTTGACGTAAACGCTCGGCTTGCTTCTCGGTATCGGTAAATAAAAAATTGCTATAGCCTTTTTGCTTGTTTTCTAAAAGGTGCTTAAAAAGTAGTTCGAAATTTTTATTGAACGAGGGTTGCGGCTGCTGATTAAGTTCAGCCATATCACCTGTAAAAACAGGATTGCCACTTGTTTCAATGATTTGTTTTTTTTGCAAAGAGGTTTTCAACTCATCCACATTACAAAATAATTTTTCGGGTGCTTGTTGAGTTGTTTCATGCAAAGCACCATAAGAAGAAACTGCTTTTTCAAACAATGCTTCGGTTTTTTGAATGAGGTAGTTTGAGTCTTTGCAAAAAATTAGGGTGGCATCATCCGAAAGTGTTTCTAAAAAACACATTTTGTTTTCAGACATTCCCCCGTTGGTAATGTTGGGAGTAATGTGTATTTTTTCGTAACGGGCTGTGGAGAGCTGAGATAGTGCATCAAAGCTGCGGATAGACTCTATTTCATCCCCAAACAACTCTATACGGTAAGGCATATTAGCTGAAAAAGAAAATACATCAATAATGCCACCACGTATGGCAAATTGCCCCGGTTCTGCCACAAAGTCAACCCGTTCGAAATGGTAGGAAAACAAAAACTCTTCCAAAAATTCAATAGACAGTTTTTCTTTAACGGCCAGTTTAAATGTGTTTTCGCTTAAAGCGGTTTTACCTGGTATTTTTTCAAAAAGAGCCTCGGTATAGGTAACAATTATGTTTTTTTTATCGCTCGATGTGATTTTTTCCAGCGTTTCTATGCGTTGTTGTTGCGAGGCTGTTTGAGTTTTCTCAAAATCGTAAGCATTAACGTAGCTAAAGGGCAGGTATAAAACCTTCTTATCTTGTAAAACCTGTAAATCATTTAGCACATAAAGAGCATCTTCGTTATTATTACAAATAATAATAATGTTTTTATCAAATTCTTTAGCGCATTGGGCATATAAAAAACTCCATCCCGAACCATGTATGCCTTTTACAAAAAGGTTGCTTCCTTCAGCAATTTTTTCTGTAACCGCTGTAAAATCAATATGTATATTTTGTAAAGACATTGTAAAAAGCCCACAAAAATCGGTATAAATATTGGCAAAGCAAAACCAAAAGCCATTAACAATAGGCTGTTAAAAGCCTTTTTTATTGGACTTTAAGGCTATGTTTTGATTTCGTAACTTTGGTTATTCATGTTACGTTTTCGTTACATAGCAGTTGTGTTGCTTTTTTTAAGTATAGATGTGTTTTCTCAGCCATCTGAAAAGAAGCTTACCCCCAACGACTATATAGCCCGCTATAAAGAAGACGCCATAAAAGAAATGTACCGATTCGGCGTACCGGCTAGCATTACACTTGCACAGGGCATGCTTGAGAGCGGTAATGGTAACAGCGCCCTATCAGTTTACGCCAACAATCATTTTGGCATTAAATGCCATAAAGATTGGACAGGACCTAGCTATATTTTAGATGACGACGAGAAGAACGAGTGTTTTAGAAAATATCAGGATGTATTGGATTCATACTCTGACCATTCTCAGTTTTTAAGAAATCGTGACCGCTATGCTTTTTTATTTGAACTGCCAAAAACCGACTATAAAGGTTGGGCACGAGGCTTGAAAGAAGCCGGTTATGCTACCCACCCAAAATACGCTGACCAATTAATTGATTTAATTGAGCAGTATAAATTATATGATTTAGATAAAGATGTAGTGCTAACCATGCGTAACGTGAAAGAAAAAGCACCACAGATAAAATTTAATTTGCGACAGGTTTTAAAATTTAACCACACTAAATTTATTATAGCAAAACCGGGAGATTCTTTCTACAAAATTGCCAGCGATTTTGATTTAGAATTAAGTGATTTGTTTAAATACAATGATTTTACCAAAGGCGAAACTATGGTTGTCTACGAAAAGGTTTATGTGGAAGCCAAACGCAGAAAAGCATTAGAGCCTTACCATGTCGTAACCAAAGGAGAAACCATGGAAAGCATTTCGCAATTGCATGGCATTAAACTAAGTTCTTTATATAAAAAGAACAGAATAAAATCATCAAATGGAGAGCCCAAAGTAGGAACGGTTTTATATTTAAGAAAACGTAAACCTAAGAGCGAAGCTTCGAAATAAAATACTGCAAAGCCAAATCGTAGCTCATTAATCCAAAACCCGAAACAGAACCTTTACAATGTTTACCCAGGTAGGAAACATGGCGATAATCTTCTCTAGCAAAAATATTGCTGATATGTACTTCAACCACCGGCACAGAAATTCCTGCAACGGCATCGGCAATAGCAATTGAGGTGTGAGTATAAGCACCTGCATTTAAAATAATGCCATCAACATTTTTATCTGCTTTATGTAAGGCGTTTATTAATTCGCCCTCTACATTACTCTGAAAATAATCAAACTGAACGGTAGGAAATTTTGCTTTTAGTTCGGTTAAATACTCTTCAAAAGTCTGGTTTCCGTAAACAGTTGGTTCACGTGTGCCAAGCAGGTTTAAATTAGGCCCGTTGATAATTAAAATCTTCATGGGTTAAAAATACTAATTTCGGTTAATGTTGTTTAATTTCATAAATATGTTGCTGCAAATCAGGAAAAAACAGCTTGAATTCTGCTTTATAGCTATCGTAATCTTTCACTAATTCTTCGGTTGCAGTTTCCATGCCGGATATAAAATGTGCCCTACGCGACATGCCTTGCATTACTTTTTCAATGCCCTCTATTTTAGTGTAGGCAAAAAGTATATCGTACTTAATCATGTAATTATAAAACTGCTGAGAGCGTTCGGGGAAAATTTCATAATATTTTTCTAAATACTTATAAACCTGATCTGTATAATCTCGAAGAGAAATTGCCGAATAATCCTGCCAATTGGTCGCTAAAAAATGATCATAAAAAATATCCGTTATAACGGGGGCATATTTTTTATAGCGAGGTCGTAATCGTTCTTTGCTTTTTAGCATTTCTGCATGATTATCTGTAAAAGTATCAATGGCACGGTGCAATTTTATTCCCTTTTGTATTTCTTCCGAAAAATTATCGCTGGCACTCCCTTTAACCGAATCGGCTATAAAATTGCCCACCATTTGTTCACTAGGTTCGCCCGAAAGAAATAAATGCGCCAAAAAATTCATCCTATAAAGATAACAAACTAAGCAGTAAATTTGTACTAAATAAAACACCTTGAGCAATTGGAATCTTTTTATAAAATCGTTTGAGATGTACTTATCTGCTGAACGTTCGTTCAGCAAAAACTCGGTGCAGGCCTATTTGAGAGACATTAAGGGCTTGGCTAATTTTATGGAAGAAGAGTTTCCTAAGGTAACACCGCAAAAAACTGAGCTTAAACACTTACAAGCTTACATTAAACAAATTAATGAATTTGGATTAAGTGCTTCATCACAAGGGCGTATTTTATCGGGCATACGAGCATTTTTTAAATTCTTGGTGATTGAGAAAGAAACCGACAACAACCCTACTACATTGCTTGAATGGCCCCGAACAGCCAGAAAACTCCCCGATGTTTTAAATGAAAAAGAAATTGAAGATGTTTTAAACGCCATTGATAGAAGCACCGATGATGGCGAAAGAAACCGTGCTATACTTGAAGTGCTTTATGGTTGTGGTTTGCGTGTTAGTGAACTAGTAAACTTAAAAATAAGCGAAGTACATAAAGAAGAAGAGTTTTTAATTGTAATAGGTAAGGGCAACAAACAACGCCTTGTGCCTATAAATGGCATGGCACTTAAACACATTGATATTTATCTGAAAAACATTCGCAGTCATATTGCCGTAAAAAAAGGAAACGAAGATGTTTTGTTTTTAAGCCGCAGAGGCAGTATGCTTTCGCGAGTGATGATTTTTTATATCATTAAACAATTGGTAGAAAAAATCGGTATAAAAAAGGCAATCTCTCCACATACATTCAGGCATAGTTTTGCCACACACTTGTTAGAAAACGGTGCAGATTTGCGTGCTGTACAAGAGATGTTGGGGCATGAAAGTATTACAACTACTGAGATTTATACCCACATAAGTAATCACACCCTAAAGGATGCTATAATAAAGCATCACCCAAGAAATAAATAGATTAGAAGCTGATTACAAAATCAACTGTAAGTATATACGTTTGACTATTGTATCCGGTTTTGGTTACAAAAATGTTATCCTGTGCATTATACATTTTACCTTCAAGCCTAATTAAAGAACCTTGATAAGGAGAAAAATCAAAGTTAAGTGAAGTGCCAAAAGTCCTTGTTCCATAAGGTGTATTTGTTGTTACTATCACCTGCGATGGGTCATTATAATATTCTCCTCGTAATGAGCTTGAAAACGTACGTGTGAATTTATATCTTAAAATAAGCGAACTGCCGAACCATTTATCGTAGTGCGCTTTGTCTTTAAATTTTTGCTGGATGCCATAATCAAACGCAGCAGAAAGGTAAATTTTCTTACTGAAATGGGAGGTAAAATACATGTGATTAAAGTATCGCCATTGTTTAGCCGAATCCGGTTTTTCGTTTCCTATAAAGGTGCTGTAATTAAATTCTGTTTTATCGTTTGGTCTGAATAAAATTTGAGTACAAACAGGTTTGTTACTATTATCGGGCGTTTCTTGTATGTTTTGCCAACCATTTAAAAGTAACACGCTAAACAACCATTTCTTTCCGGCATCGTAAGTTAACTTAGCTCCTGTTTGGTAATAGGGTGTGTTTTCTGCCATAATAGAGCGGGTTAGTGTAGGGTTAGTAATAGAAAAAGCCGATTCGTTACCAATGTGTGAGGCAAAAATTCCGGCATCTAGCCAAAGGTGTTTTACTAATTTAATGCCGGCATTTGCCTCGTATATGTTTTTTAATAAGCCTTGCTCGCTGGCATAATTATATTGGGCATAAGTCCCTGCCATTAACCCAATTTTTGAGCGGATTTTATCTCCACTATAAGATGCGCTTAATAAAGCCAGATTAATGTTAAACTCATTATTACGTTTGTAGTTATAAATAAACGGAGCAGATATTTCATGATTTGGTGGTTTATTAAAATCATACGAATAATAAGCATCTATAAAGCCTGAAAACTGAACTGTATGCGTTTTTTTTACCGTATCAGGTTCTACTGGGTCTGTTTGAGCAAACAAAACTGAAGCACTAAATAAACAAAATAACAGGTAAAATTTCTTTATCATATAATTGATTTCTATAACAAATATGGGTTAATTATATCAAAAACAAAAAGCCTTTTATTATTTAACACTGCTCGAGAAAATAAAATTTCGTTAAACAACCCGAAATAAATCTACCCATTTGGCATGGGGTAATTTCTTATCTTTGTACTCTAAATTTTTAACCATGCCTGGAACAGAATTATTTGGCGCCGAAGAGCGTAAAGAGATAGACGATGTGTTATCAACCGGAGTGTTATTTCGCTATAACCACGATGCATTGCGTAACAACCATTGGAAAGCAAAAGATTTTGAAACTGAAGTAAAAAAAATAACCGGAGCAAAGTTTGCTCATGCTATGAGTAGCGGTTCAACTGCCGTGGCAACAGCACTTGCAGCCAGCGGAATTGGAACGGGTGATGAAGTTATAGTACCACCATTTACTTTTATGGCAACTATTGAAGCCGTATTATTTATTGGTGCCTTACCTGTGTTTGCTGAGATTGATGAAACACTTTGTTTAAGTGCCGAAGGAATTAAGAAAGCCATCACTCCAAAAACCAAAGCCGTTTGCCTAGTACATATGTGTGGCGGAATGGCTGACATGGATAGCATTATGAAAGTGATAAACGACCATAAGTTAATTTTAGTTGAAGATGCCGGACAATCATTTGCATCATCGTACAAAGGGACTTATACAGGTTTATTTGGTAAAGCCGGATGTTATTCGTTCGACTTCTTTAAAATTGCAACTGCCGGTGAAGGCGGTGTGCTTGTTACTAATGATGAAACCACTTATAAAAAAGCAGATGTTTATAGCGACCACGGGCACGACCATATTGGTGCTGTACGCGGGATGGAGCAACACCCTTACTTAGGGTTTAATTATCGTATATCTGAATTGCATGCGGCAGTTGGTGTTGCACAAACACGCAGAGTGCCTCTTATAAAAGAGAAAAATCGCAAAAACAAAAAATTTATGCGAGATTTATTAGCTAAAACTTCAGGTATATCTTTTGCAAAACTGGCTGACCCTGATGGAGACTCTGCTACTTGTTTAAATTTATTATTACCTGATACAGCAACAGCCCAGCGTGTAGTTGACGAAATGAAAGCTACCGGAGTTGTAGGATTTGATTATTGGTTTAAAAACATGTACCACTTTATTAATCAATGGGATCATATTAAAGAACTGCGCACTGTTTCTAAACTTCCTATTGAAGTGTTAGGTGCACCGCAAGATTATAAAAATTTACAATTACCAAAAACACAAGAAGTAATTGGGCGTTTAATTTCTTTCGGCATAAAATATAAATGGACTGAAGAAGACATGAAAACACTTGCTTCAAAAATATCCGAATGTGTTACTAAAGCGATGAAGCCTGTTCATGCATAAAAATTTTAAAAATATTGATAAGGTTACTTAAGGTCGTGGCTCTTTTGCACAACTTGCTGAAACTGTAGAACCAGTACGTAAAGAAAACAATCATTATTTTGTTTATGTAGTTGATAATTATTTTAAAGGAAAACCTTTATCAACCAAACTACAAAACAAACCTGCAGATTTAATTTATTACATAGATGTTGACCCACACGAGCCGACTACCGAACAAATAGACACTTTGCGAGATGAAATTTTAGCAAAGAAAGGTTTGCCAAGTGGTGTTATTGGCATTGGCGGTGGCAGCATTATGGATATAGCTAAAGCATTATCATTAATGCTAACCAACGAAGGTTCTTCTACTTTATACCAGGGTTTAAACTTGATAAAAAAAGCGAGCGTATATCATTTAGGTGTGCCAACTATTTCGGGTACCGGCGCAGAAGTATCAATGACGGCAGTTCTTACAGGTCCTGAAAAAAAATTAGGTTTAAAATGCGATTGGACAGTTTTTAATCAGGTTATTTTAGACCCTGAATTAATTGCAAGCGTACCAACCGATTGGTGGTTTTACACCGGCATGGATACATATATACACTGCATAGAAAGTGAAACAGGCATTCGCAATAATGCGTTTAGTTTAGCCTATGGCGAACAATCGTTAAAGTTGTGCAGAGAAATTTATTTGGGAGACAAGGCAGGTCAAACTCCCGAGAATAATGATAAACTTATGGTTGCATCCTTAATGGGTGGCTTAAGCTTAACGTATAGCGAAGTAGGTGTTTGTCATGCATTGAGTTACGGCCTGTCTAAAATATT
Organism: Bacteroidia bacterium; assembly: GCA_035484495.1. Taxonomy (GTDB): domain Bacteria; phylum Bacteroidota; class Bacteroidia; order B-17B0; family Aurantibacillaceae; genus PALSA-968. The sequence continues at coordinate 23,238 of DATHOW010000246.1, forward strand.
GGGCACACGTCATTGTTATGCAAATTGTATTATTTTTCAGCACCTTGGTGATATTTATTTAAAAGGGCATAGCGAGTTTATGCAAATGATTGCCAAGCATAAAATTGTGTTACCACAAAGCTTAAGTAAAGATTGGAATGAAGACACATTAACCGCTATGGCAACGGTTTCTTATAACTTGCCTTTTATGTGGCATCATGCATTTGGCGATAACTGGCAAGAACGCGTTACCTTAAATTATATTAAAGATTTATTTAGAAGATTATGATAAACAAAAAAATAATAAAAGTTGGGAATATTGAGTGCGGAAGCAATGAGTTGTTTTTAATCTCCGGCCCTTGTGTAATAGAAGAAGAATCTATTATGATGAAAACTGCCGAGAAACTGAAAGAGGTTTCTGAACGCATGAAAATAAAAATCATCTACAAATCATCTTTCCAAAAAGATAACCGTAGTAGTTTAAAATATTATGATGGCCCGGGTTTAGATAAAGGTGTGAAACTTTTAGCTAAAGTAAAAGAGCAATTTGGTTTCCCTATTTTAACTGATATACATTATCCCGATCAAGCTGCTGCTGCAGGCGCTGTATGCGATGTGTTGCAAATACCGGCTTACTTATGTATGCAATCTACTTTATTGGTAGCTGCTGCAAAAACAGGTAAAGTAGTAAACATTAAACATGGTCAGTTTTTAGCGCCTGATAATATGAAGCATCCTTTGCAAAAAGTTATTGAAGCAGGAAATAACAATGTTATTCTCACTGAGCGTGGTTATACATTTGGTTATAACGATTTAATTGTTGACCCTCGTGCATTTTTCCACCTAAACAATTTAGGTTATCCTGTGGTGTTCGACATTACGCATTGCGTACGCAAGTATGGCATTCCAAGTTCAGATGCTAAAGGGGGTGCAAGAGAGTTTTTACCGGTACTTTCAAGGGCCGGCGTTGCCAGTGGTGTTGATGGTGTTTTTATTGAAACACATCCTGAACCCGAAAAAGCTTTGTGCGACGCAGCCTCTCAATTATGTGTTTATGACTTAGAAGAGTTTTTAAAGCCATTAATTGAAATGCACGCTTTAGAAGTAAAATACAGAAAGTAATTTCTGCTAAAATTTATTTCTCTTTTTTCTCAAAAATATATTGGTAATCGTAATAAGTAATCCAAGCTGGGTGATTTGCACTAGCTGTGGAAACTGTTGAACTTATTAAATTATAATTTCTGGCTTTCATATATTTAATACACTGCAAAGCTTTTTGTGTTACTGGTAAATCAGTATTTGTGCCATAAACTTTATTAGCTATATCTGCCGTTTTACCATCATCAAAATGAATAGTTGTTGATTCATTATCAAAACTTCCATTTTTACTTATCTCTATAATGGCAAAATTATTCGCTAAAAAAGGGTTTGCTCTTAAAGTGTCTTGAGAGAAAGTTTTTATACCTGCAAATACAAGTAATAATAAGAAGGTGATTTTGTGTAGCATAATGTTTGTTTTATATTTTACAAACACTATGCCATTACGCTATAATATTCTTTTTTTAACTTTTATTTACTATTTAATCGCAAATAGGTTTCTGTTCTTAGTTTAATGTTTTCACGCATGTTCATGTAAAACAAATTATAATCAAGCACATGAAACCTTCTGGCGTTTATATATGGATAGTCTTTTAAAGTAACATGCGGTCTGTGTATCCACAATAAACCCGTAGGGGAAATTTTTGCATCAACCAACCCTGCATCTACTCTATTAAAAGTCTGGGGTAAACTACCCGTGTTAAGTAATGGTAATGCTGTTATTGTATCTCTTCTCCAGGTTAAAGGGTTTACACATTCTAAATCATTTACCTTAATGGTGTAAAAAGTTTTTTGTCCCCAAAGCACCGAATTCCATGTAATGTAACATCCAATTTGGTTGGCCGAATCAGCAGGGGGAATGGCTTTTATACTCCCTTTTTGCATGGGTCTCCCGATAATATAAGCTGCCACTAATTGCTTTTTCAGCACGCTATCATTTTCAATAAAATCATGAAGTAATCTAATTGTATGGTCGGTACCCTGACTATGTGATGCAATAATAAAAGGTCGTCCTTTATTATAATTTTTTAAATAATATTCAAAGGCAGCTTTAATATCTCCGTATGCTAGGTTAAATGCTTGTGCCCCATTTCCTGTTTTAGTAGAACGGGGGGCATAAGAATAAAGCACCGCCTGACGGTAACGCGGAGCGTAAACTCTGCACATTTCGTTAAACACACTTGCCTGATTGCGCACCGCTAACTGGTCGGTTTTTTTATTTACATCTTTATCATCTAAGCTAGCGTTCCATTTATTCCCAAATAAATACGTGGTTGGGTGTACATAAAACACATCAATAGGTGCGGTCTGTTGTTTATCTATAATCCCAACGGTATAAATATTTACATCAGCACTATCTTTTTTTGTTGGCAAAGCCGCCCAGCAACTATCATCGGCATAATTAGGTGCTTTAGGCATTTTAGTTGCTTCAAATTTACGCGCAGGTATAACACATGAATACAAAAAAAACAAGCAAGCACTAAAGACCAATGTTTTTTCTACAATAAATTTTTTGTTTTTAACCCACATAAGCCCAAGTGTACTATTAAATAAAAGGAACAGTAAATGTACATAAATTAAGCCTCCTTAATATTGTTAGGATGTTGGATTAAGCAAAAAAATTGTAGTTTTACTACTTAACATTTTTTAAACTATATGTCTTTATTCAGAAAGAAATCTATTGAGCAGTTATTAGGTAACGCCGCAGATAACAAAGGACTTAAAAAAACTTTGGGAGCCGGCTCATTAATTGCGTTAGGAATTGGTGCCATTATAGGTGCAGGGTTATTTGTACGTACCGCCGCTGCATCAGCAGAAGCTGCCGGTCCGGCTGTAACATTATCATTTGTGGTAGCGGCTATTGGCTGTTTATTTGCAGGCTTATGCTACGCTGAGTTTGCCGCTATGATTCCTATAGCAGGAAGTGCTTATACATATGCTTACGCCACTATGGGCGAGCTTGTTGCCTGGGTTATAGGTTGGGCTTTAATTATGGAATACGCCCTAGGTGCAGCAACTGTATCTATTGCCTGGAGCGAATATTTGAATAATTTGGTTGGGGGTGCTATTCCCTACCAATGGTGTCATTCACCGTTTGAAGCATCAGCAGCCGGAATACATGGCATAATGAACCTGCCCGCTTTATTTATTTTGTTAGCGCTTACATTGTTACTTATTAAAGGCACACAAGAGTCGGCTTTTGTAAACGCTATTATAGTATTTGTTAAAGTGGCTATTGTACTTGTGTTTATTGCTGTGGGTTGGGGCTTTATTAATCCTGCAAACCACACACCTTATTTAATTCCCGAAGGCGTTAAAGGGCACGAAGGCATTTTTAAATACGGATGGGGTGGTGTGCTTGGCGGTGCTGCCATAGTGTTCTTTGCCTTTATCGGATTTGATGCCGTATCTACTGCTGCACAGGAAGCAAAAAACCCTAAGCGCGATATGCCTATTGGTATTTTAGGTTCGTTAGCAGTGTGTACTGTTTTATATGTGCTATTTTCTTATGTGTTAACGGGTGTTGCTAATTGGAGTGAGTTTGAACATGCCGGTAAAGAGGCTTCAGTAGCTTATGCCATTAAAACCTATATGACAGGTTACGGCTGGCTTGCAACGGCAGTTACGGTGGCTATTTTGGCAGGGTTTTCTTCTGTGATTTTGGTAATGTTAATGGGTCAATCGCGTGTGTTTTATTCTATGTCTAAAGACGGTTTATTGCCAGCCGTTTTCTCTGATTTACACCCAAAATTTAGTACCCCTCATAAATCAAACTGGATTTTACTTGTTTTTGTAGGTTTATTTGCCGCTTTTGTACCGGGCAGCATAGCCGGAGATTTAACTTCTTTTGGAACTTTATTTGCCTTTGTATTAGTTAGTGCCGGAATATGGATTATGCGCCGTGCCGAGCCAAATTTAGAACGTCCTTTTAAAACTCCTTTTGTGCCACTTGTGCCTATTTTGGGTATTTTAGTTTGTGCCGGAATGATTGTAGCACTTGATATTACCACCCTAAAAGCAGCCGGTTTATGGATGTTGGTGGGCTTTGTGGTGTATTTTTCTTACGGAAAAAAGAATAGTAAATTAAACACTAAGCCATAGTGGCAGAATAATAAGATTGGAAAGAAAATTGATAATTGAGAAGAACAATTTATTAACTTAGATAATTAAAAAAATAGAAATCATGGCAGTTGAAATTACAGACGGCAATTTTGAATCAGTAGTAAAAAACTCTGATAAAGTAGTATTGGTAGATTTTTGGGCAGAATGGTGTGGTCCTTGTCGCATGGTAGGTCCAATAGTAGAAGAACTTGCAAAAGAGTATGAAGGCAAAGCAGTTATTGGAAAATTAAATGTTGATAACAACCCCAACATATCAATGGAATTTGGTGTGCGTAACATCCCAACTATTTTATTCTTTAAAAATGGTAAAGTAGTTGACAAACAAGTGGGCGCTGTGCCAAAAGCACAATTGGCCGCTAAATTACAAGCGCAACTTTAGGTTTTAGTTAATAAGAATTAGGCAATAGTTATTAGGTTTGCTTTTAGGGCTGTTATCTAATAATTGTTGCCTATTTTAATTTAAAAAAATGCCAATTATACATCCTCAATACATTCAAAAATACTCTGCTTTAGAGATGTTAGCTAAACAGGTAGTAGAAGGTTTTATAACCGGCTTGCATAAAAGCCCGTTTCATGGTTTTTCAGTTGAGTTTGCTGAGCATCACATTTACAATCCGGGAGAAAGTACCAAGCATATAGATTGGAAATTATACGGGCGCAGTGATAAACTTTTTATTAAGCGCTACGAAGAAGAAACTAATTTACGTTGTCAATTGGTTATAGATGCTTCTTCATCTATGTACTATCCGGTTGATGCGAAAACCGATGCAGAAAATCAAAATAACAAAATTAATTTCTCAATAAGATGTGCGGCTGCGTTATCTGAGTTGTTATTGCGCCAACGTGATGCTGTGGGATTAAGTGTTTTCTCGGATAAATTAAATTTTCATGCGCCGGCACGTTCAAGCACGGCGCAAAAAAAAATGGTGTTTACCGAATTAGAAAACCTGCAACAACAATACAACCCAAAAACAACCGCTGAAACATTTGCCGGGACTTTATTAGATCAAATTGCCGAGATAACACACAAGCGTTCACTCATTATTATTTTTAGTGATATGTTTGATAATGCGGATAAAGAAGATGCTTTGTTTTCTGCCCTGCAACATTTAAAGCACAAAAAGCACGAGGTGCTTTTGTTTCACGTACACGATAAAAAAAGTGAGTTAAATTTTGATTTTGAAAACCGTCCGCATCATTTTATAGATATGGAAAGTGGCGAAGAAATAAAGTTAAACCCGCAACAAGCCAAAGAAAATTATTTAAAGCATATGAGTAATTATATTGGCAACCTAAAAACCAAGTGTGGACAATTTAAAATAGATTTTATTGAGGCCGACATTGCAGAAGGTTTTGATAAGGTGCTTTATGCTTATTTGGTAAAGAGAGCGGCTATACTTTAGTTATCCTCTCCAATTAGACCTTAGTTTAGTCCATATATCAAAATACTTACAATAAAATTCCACAGTATAAACTCCGTTAGTTATTTTATAATGTGTGTAAAAAGGATCAGGAGTATTAAAATAATAACGCACAACAGTTAGTAATCTTTGTTTAAGTAAATTAAAATCATTTGAAGAAATTTTTGCTTCATCAACTAACTGAGTTGGCTTATCAGAGTTTTTTACTCTATACCGATATTCCATTTTCCAAGTTTCTTCTAATTTAACAAAGCTATATTCCCCATTTCCCTTATCATTTTCTACACTAACAACAAAGTTTTTCGAAGCAAAAACATCTGTTAGTTGTTGCACCCGCGTTTTTGCAACAGTATCAGTAGCATTATCCACTACTTTAGGTCTGGCATATTTTATATCAACCCCGTCAATTAAAACCTTAAAGTCATCTACCCATAATTTTCCATGTCCCGAAAGTATGGCGCCAATATAAATGGTCCCCGCCTCTTTGGGCAGAGGTAGTTTAACCGAATACTCTGTCCATTCATCATCACCCTGATAACCTTGTGGCATCATATTATCAAATGCAAGTATGTCGTTCGGAATTTTACTATCAATGCGCAATAAAAGTCCAATAGGTTGTGTTGTATTTTTTACCCTGATAAAAGCTTTTACTTCCACTTCTTTCCCTTCATAGTTAGCAGGAATGGCACAAGCTATACAACCAAAAGAACCCGCTTCAACATTTTTTGTTTTCTGAATAAGCATAGAATATTTGCCGCCATGTTTTTGTTCGGGATCTAATGAAAAACTATAGCCTCCTGTTCCCCACTTAAACCAAGGTTCGGGCAGCGCACCAAAGTCATTTACCCGTTCAAACCCTAAATTAAAATCATTGCTTTCCTTTATAAGCATAAGTAATTTATCCCATCGGTAATCACTGTGTAATAACTCAAAATCTTCTTCGCCAACAACCTTGTCATAATCTTTATAAAAAGCTTTTTCTACTATATGAAAAAGTTGCGCAAACGCACTATCGGCATTTCCCACCTTTGCCCAGGCACAAGCTGCATTGTAACGATCGTGACTAATGCCTTTACCTCCAATACTTTTAAAGGCTGCGGAATAAGCAAGAGCTGAATTCTCATAATCTTTTGCCCTATATAAAGAATC
>DATHOW010000247.1:0-3323 GCA_035484495.1 Bacteroidia bacterium
ATAATTGCTTTTTTACTAATAGGAAGTTTTGTGAATGCACAAATTGTTTCTATTAATAGTGATTTAAAAACATTAATAAATCAGTCGTTCAGCTACTTTCCTAAAATGAAAGAACTGCAACAGCAGGTTGAAACAAACATCTATCGAGCAGATGGAACTAAAAGTGGCTATCTTCCAACCATAAGTGCAAATGCTGGTTATATGTATGTGGTACCTGTATCGCAAGTATTATTTCCTACAGGGCCGGGCCAGTTTACAACGCTTTACTTTCAGCCAAATAATAATTTTACTTCGGCACTTACTGTAAGCGAAACTATATACGATTTTGGTAAAGTAAAAGCCAGCGTAGAAAAAGCAAAAGATGATATTAAAATTTCTAGAGCAAATGTAGAAGCCAGTAAAGTTCTTTTAGCAGCGCAGGTAGCTAATATTTATTATAGCATTATCTATCTGAAAAAAGCAATGGATGTGCAGGACAGTTTGTTGTTTACTTTGTTTGAAAGTAAAAAATTAATTGATAGCCGTGTAAAAAATGGCGACGCACTTGAACTAGATGCACTTACCGTAAAAAACAACATTGATAACGCTAATAATCGAAAAGCCGATTTGCAAAACATGCTTGATAAGCAAATGAATTTGCTTAATTACACAGTTGGACAAACAAGTATAAAAACAAATGCACAAACTAATTTCGATTTTAATGTAGGTTCAAGTATTGCGGATTCGGCTGCGGCAACTGCACAAAAATTTAACCCCGATATACAAATCAATAAACTTAAAATAGAACAGGCTAAACACGATATAAATGTAAATAAAGCAGCTGCTTTACCTGTGTTGAGTTTAAACGGAGCCTTAGGATATAAAAACGGATATCAGCCGGATATTTTTCAGGTTCGGTTTAATTATTTGGTAGGAGTTAATTTATCTGTTCCGTTATATCAGGGTGGTAGATATTTGAAACAAACAAAAGTGGCAGAAAGTACTTTATTGCAAAATCAGCTGTCATTAGAAAGCACAAATAACACGCTACGCAGAGATATTGCACAAGCAATTGATGATATTAAATTAACCGAGGAAAAAGTTAAAAACACAGCCAGTATGGTGCAACAGGCTGAGTTAGCATTAAAAATTGCAAAATCGCGCTACATAAATGGTACAATTATTTATGTTGAATTATTTACTGCACAAAATAATTTACAAAATGCTCAGCTTTCTAAACTGCAATATGAGTATCAATTATGTATTGCCAAAATAGAATTGGCAAGGCTTACAGGTGCGGTTTACTGGCTGTAAATTAGTTTATTAAAATCTGTATTAAAACTGTAAATTAGCGCATAATTTTTTTTGTGCGCATAGCTTTACTTACAGATGGAATTTGGCCCTACCGAATTGGTGGAATGCAAAAACATTCGTACTATTTGGTAAAGTACTTTGCTCAACAAGGTGTGCATGTTGATTTGTATCATATGAATGATGGCAAGTTTGATATAAATAAGCTAGAATTCTTTACGGAAGAAGAAAAAAAATTCATTACCCCATTTGTATTTACATTTCCTAATAAAGGCAGATGGCCTTGGCATTATTTGCAGGAATCTTATTTACACTCTAAAAAAATGTATCAGTGTTTTGTGAAACAACCTCGGGTAGATTTTATTTATAGTAAAGGTTATACAGGCTGGTATTTTATAAAACAAAAACAAGGAGGGGTAAAACTTCCGCCTATTGGGTTAAGGTTGCATGGGTATGAAATTTTTCAGCAGGGTAGTGGAGCAATAAATTTGTATAGAAAATATTTGTATTTACCCTTAATGAAGTATTTGAATAATAAAGCAGATTATGTTTATTCGTATGGTGGAGGGATAACAAATATTATTAAAACTAATTTGCCACAAACAGCAAGTAAAATAATTGAAGTGCCTGCAGCTATAGAATCTGCTTGGGTTTACGAAAACAACAATACAATAAACAAACCCATTCGTTTTGCTTTTTTAGGAAGATACGAAATTCGTAAAGGAGTTAAGGAATTAAGTACCGCGCTTAAAAATCTTATTGGTAAGTGTGATTTTCGATTTGATTTTATTGGCCCTATACCCGATGAGTTTAAAATTAATTCCCCGCAAATAAAATACCATGGCTCTGTTAGTGATGCAAAAAAGATAAAATCTATTCTGCGAAAAATGGATGTGTTTGTTTTGCCATCCCATGCCGAAGGAATGCCAAATGTAATTTTAGAAGCAATGGCAAGTGGTTGCGCTATACTAGCAACTGATGTGGGCGCTGTAAATGTTATGGTTGACGAAACTAATGGCTGGCTTATTCCGCCCTTAAATTCAACTGTAATTCAACAAAAAATGATAGAAATTATAGAATCGGATTTAAAGAGTATCGATGCGAAAAAAACAAATTCTGTAAAAAAAATAAAAGAAAACTTTATGTGGGATAAGGTTATTTTGACGGAGTTGAAAAATATAAAAAAAACTATATAATATGTCCGATATTAGCTTATCACCCAAAACCATTTATCTTAAAGATTTTGACGGGGTACGTGCCATAGCTGCGCTTGGAGTAATGTTTCATCATTTTTTTCAAAAATATCTAATTTCAGAAAAAAATGGTTATTTATATGATATTGGAAAGATTACCCTGATTGGACAAACAGGTGTAACACTTTTTTTTGTATTATCTGGATTTCTTATTACACGTATTCTTTTAAATACAAAAACACAAACTAATTACTTTAGCACTTTTTATATTAGAAGAGCCTTACGGATTTTTCCTTTGTATTATTTGTTTCTTATCATATATTTTTTTATTAATCCTCTTAGTAGTGGTGGACAAGTTGTACCAGCAAGCCAACAATGGTACTATTGGGTGTATCTTCAAAATTTTGCCCTTACATTTAATTGGGATAGTGCAGGTCCGTTGCATTATTGGTCGTTAGGTGTAGAAGAGCATTTTTATTTGTTTTGGCCTGTGCTCGTTTATTTTGTTGATATAAAGCATTTGTCAAAAGTTATTTATTTTATTATTGGCTGCGCTTTGGTTACCCGATATATTTTATTTTCAAATGGATACCAAGTTTTTTACTTCACCTTTACTACTATGGATGCCTTGGCGGTAGGTGCTTTTTTAGCTGTGCAAGAATTTAAAGGGGTAACATCTACAAAATCTTCGTCTAATAAATTTTTGCTATTGTTTTTTATACTAATAGTACCTACTGTTTTATGTTGGGTTGTGGTAAGCGGTAAAGCTATGCTTTGGGTACAGGTGTTTAAACTTCTGTTTATCTCGCTAATTTATTATTCACTTTTAGGCTATTTGCT
>DATHOW010000248.1:0-3137 GCA_035484495.1 Bacteroidia bacterium
ACGTTGAGAGATAGGCCCTTTCCAAGGCTCATAAGCTTTAAAACGGTGAGCCATAATAGCCTCTCCGGCAGTTGCTGTAAGAATGTTGTTACGTAAACCAATGATACCACGAGAAGGGATTTCAAATTCCATGTGAATTAAATCTCCTTTTGGTTGCATTACCAACATATCACCTTTACGTTGAGAAACTAAATCGATTACACGACTTGACGTTTCTTGTGGTGTATCAATAGTTAAAACCTCAACCGGTTCGTGTTTTCTGCCATCAATTTCTTTAATGATTACTTGTGGCTGACCAACTTGTAACTCGTACCCCTCGCGGCGCATAGTTTCAATTAAAACTGATAAGTGAAGGATACCACGACCAAATACAATATAAGAATCGGGAGAAGATGTTTCTTCTACACGAAGTGCTAAGTTTTTTTCAAGCTCTTTAAATAATCTATCGCGTAAGTGACGAGAAGTTACAAACTTACCATCTTTACCAAAGAAAGGAGATGTGTTAATAGTAAACAACATGCTCATTGTTGGCTCATCGATAGAGATAACAGGTAAACCTTCCGGTTTTTCGAAATCAGAAACTGTATCACCAATTTCAAAACCTTCGATACCGGTAAATGCACAAATATCTCCGGCAATTACTTCGCTAACTTTTAATTTACCAAGTCCATCAAAAATAAATAGGTCTTTTACGCGAGATTTTACAATGCTACCATCACGTTTAACAACCGATACCGGCATGTTTTCTTTAATAACACCACGATAAACACGACCTACTGCAATACGACCGATAAAAGAAGAATAATCTAACGAAGTGATTTGCACTTGTAAGGTACCCTCACGAACAGGAGCCGGAGGAATGTTTGCTACGATGCAATCTAATAATGGAGTAATAGAATCAGTTTGTACTTTATAGTCTGTACTCATCCAACCATGTTTAGATGAACCGTAAATAGTAGGGAAGTTTAACTGATCTTCAGAAGCTTCCAGGTTAAAGAATAAATCGAAAACCATATCGTGTACCTCTTCAGGACGACAATTTGGTTTATCAACTTTATTAATAACTAAAATTGCTTTTTTACCTGCTGCGATAGCTTTTTGTAATACGAAACGTGTTTGAGGCATTGGCCCTTCAAAAGCATCTACTAATAAAACCACACCGTCAGCCATATTTAACACACGCTCAACCTCACCACCAAAATCGGCGTGACCAGGAGTATCAATAATATTAATTTTTGTGTCTTTATACATAACAGACACGTTTTTAGCCAAAATGGTTATACCACGTTCGCGCTCTAAATCGTTGTTATCAAGAATAAGTTCACCTGTTTCCTGATTATCTCTGAATAATTTACAGGTGTGAAGAATTTTATCAACCAAAGTAGTTTTACCGTGGTCAACGTGGGCAATAATAGCTACGTTACGAATGTTCATTTTATAGTGTTTTTTTAAATAGGGCGCAAAGGTACTAAAAAAAGGCTAAAAGGCAATAGCCTAGGCGGATTAAATAATGGTTACGAAAACCGCTTATTTACCAGATTGTATAAGGTTTTTACCAGCTGGTTATCATCTTTCCAGTTATAGATTGGCTTTAAGGAATTAAGGTAAAAAAGAGACTCATCAAGGGTGTTTATAGAGTTTAATTGTTGTAAAGCTGCCTGAAATTCGGGCTGACTTTGAGCAAAAAGCTCATTTATTACCCTAAATCTGTCATTTATACTAAATTCTATCTTTTTAAGAGAAAGGTTTTCTTCTGTTAAAACAGGGGCAATTTCCGGCGTTTTTTCTTCAGTTTTCTCCTCAAAATTTAATTCGGGGGTGGGTTCGGCTGTTTTTTCAATAACAACGGGTTCTTCGGCAGGCGGTACACTTTGCATAATTTTAAGATGCACCTGTAAATTACCCTGTGTTTTAAGTACATGCGCATAAACCGAAAGGTTGCGGTACAGTTTCTCTACATCACTTAAAAACTGCTCTGTTTCGGCTTGTGTAAGAGCTTCATCCTGCTCTAATTGCAAGATATATTTCTCTACTTTTTTAGCTTCTTCCTTCAACTGCTGTATCACAAAATCTCTTTGCATAATCTCGATAAATAATCTTGTTTAAAAATAACGTATTTTTGCTTAGTTTATTTCATTTTAACGAATGTTTTTAAACGACATTTAAACAAACCGTATGTTTTTAGAAAACCATAGGCACGAAAGCAACAAAAAAGGAAGCATTGAAGTTATTTGCGGCAGTATGTTTTCGGGTAAAACCGAAGAGCTTATACGCCGATTAAAGCGTGCACAATTTGCCAAACAAAAAGTAGAGATTTTTAAACCTAAAATAGATACTCGTTATCATGAGATGGATGTTGTATCACACGATGCTAATGCCATTATGAGTACACCCGTGCCAACCAGTTCTAATATTTTATTGATGGCAAATGATGTTGATGTGGTTGCCATTGATGAGGCACAGTTTTTTGACATGGAGCTTGTGAATGTTTGTAATAAATTAGCCAATAACGGCATACGTGTTATAGTAGCCGGTTTAGATACTGATTTTGAAGGCAAGCCGTTTGGCCCTATGCCGCAATTAATGGCAGTTGCTGAACACGTTACTAAGGTACATGCCATTTGTATGCAATGTGGCGCGCTGGCTAATTATAGTTTTAGAAAAACGGCAGATAAATCATTAGTTATGCTTGGCGAAACTGATTCGTACGAACCACTTTGCAGAGAGTGCTACAACAAATCTTTTCAAAAAACGGAATAAGGTTTATGAATTTTTCGGCTAATCAGGTTTCAAATATTTTATCGGCCAAGTTAATTGGCAAACAAGAGAATAGTTTTTTAAATATTATTACTGATAGTCGTACCGCAGGTTTTACAGCACAGGCACTTTTTGTTGCCATTAAAGGCGAAAGACACAACGGACATATTTATATTAAAGACCTATACCAGCAAGGTTGCCGTTGTTTTTTAGTGAGTGAGGAACATGCTTATTATAAAGAGTTAAGTGATGCCAGTTTTTTAATAGTGGAAGATACTTTGCTTGCCCTACAACAATTGTCAGCACATAAAAGAAGTCTGTTTAAAATGCCGGTAGTTGGCATTACAGGCAGCAATGGTAAAACCATTGTAAAAGAATGG
>DATHOW010000249.1:0-3861 GCA_035484495.1 Bacteroidia bacterium
ATTACTTTATGGAATTATTTTTCGGATACTTTAACTAAAACCTCAGATACTTTTACTGCTAATGCCTCAATTTTTGGTAAAGTATATTTTCCACGTATGATAGTTCCTTTATCCGTTGTGGTTTCTAACTTAATTAAATTAGGAGTTCAATTTTTATTATTCTTTTCTGTTTGGATATACTTTTTGGTACAAAGTGATAAAATCCACCCTAATGTATACATCCTTATTACTCCATTTTTAATCATACTAATGGGCTTTATGGGATTAAGTTTTGGAATTCTAATATCATCAATGACTACTAAATATCGCGATCTTAAATTTTTGGTAACATTTGGTGTTCAATTAATGATGTATGCTTCACCTATTGTTTACCCCTTATCCATTGTCCCACAAAAATATAAATGGATTATTGTAGCTAACCCTGTAACTAGCATAATTGAAACTTTTAAATATGCTTTCTTGGGTGTGGGAGAGTTTAACTGGTTTTATTTAACTTATAGTTTAGTGTTTACTGTAATTTTATTTTTTATTAGTTTAATTATTTTTCATAAAGTAGAAAAATCTTTTATGGATACCGTTTAAGGATGAGTAACATTGTATTAAAAATAGAAAATATTTCAAAGCAATATCGATTGGGGGAGCTGGGTACAGGTACTATTTCTCATGATATAAATCGATGGTGGCATAAAGTAAGAGGTAAAGAAGATCCTTATTTAAAAGTAGGAGATGTAAATGACAGAAGTAAGCAAGGCGGGAGCGATTATGTTTGGTCTTTAAAAGATATAAACTTTGAAGTAAAAAAAGGAGAGGTGCTTGGCATCATTGGAAAAAATGGTGCGGGAAAATCAACTTTGTTAAAAATACTATCTCAAGTTACTACACCTACTACCGGCCAAGTAAATATAAAAGGTAGAATTGCAGCCTTATTAGAAGTAGGCACTGGTTTCCATCCTGACCTTACAGGTAGAGAAAATGTGTTTTTAAACGGGGCTATTTTAGGAATGTCAAAAGCTGAAATTAAAAGCAAGCTAAATGAGATTATTGAATTTAGTGGTGTGGCAAAATATATTGATACGCCAGTTAAGCGTTACTCATCTGGTATGATGGTTCGACTAGGTTTTGCAGTGGCAGCGCATTTGGAACCTGAGATTTTAATTGTGGATGAGGTTTTAGCTGTTGGCGACCAAGAGTTTCAGGATAAATGCATAGGTAAAATGAAAGATGTTTCTACATCGGGTAGAACAGTTTTATTTGTTAGCCATAATATAGCAGCTGTTCAAAGTTTATGCAGTTCATGTCTTTATCTTAAAAACGGAAAAGTAGAAAAGATAGGTCCAACCAAAGAGGTTATTGAGGCATATTTAAATGAGAATAAAAATGTTCAGGTAACGGGTATAATTCCATCTGATTTTTTTAGGCAGTACACTAATGGCGAAGCATTTTTCAGAAAAATACTTGTAAAAGATTTAGACAATAATAAAATAGAAAGGCTTGGCTTTAACCAACCTTTTAAAGTTGTTTTAGAATTAGAAACTTTACGTGATTTAAAACAAGTGGCTATCAATATTAATGTTGGCACAACCCTTGGCCAGCCAATATTATATGCAATGGATAAATTACAATCTACTTATGTAGCCAAAGATTTTGATAAAGGTTACCATGTTATAGAAACAGAATTTAATATGCGTTTATTGCCGGGCAAATATGCTTTTACCGTTGGGTTAAATTATTTAGTCAATGGAAATACGATAGACTGGGTAGAGAATGTTTATTTTATTACGGTTGATAGAGTGGGCTACAATAAAAACGAAAATTACCCATGGGATCATGTTCATGGTTTTGTTGAACCTGAAACAAAGTGGGATTATAAAAAATAAAATATGGAATTAAAAAATTCAAAAATACTTGTAATTGGCGGAGCCGGTTTTATTGGCAGCTTTGTTGTGTCAGAATTGCTAAAAGAAGATGTTGCTGAGGTAATAGTGTATGATAATTTTGCAAGAGGAAAAAAAGACTATCTGTCTGAATCTTTGCAAGACAAACGCTGTAAAATTTTTCCTATTGGCGGAGATATACGTGAAATTGACATTCTTAATACAGCAATGGAAGGAGTAGACTATGTTGTTTGTTTGGCAGCTATGTGGTTATTGCATTGTAAAGACTTTCCGCGTACCGCTTTTGATGTTAATATAGCTGGTACATTTAATGTATTAGAAGCTTGTGTAAAAAATAATATTAAAAAATTAATATGGTCTTCTTCTGCTTCTGTTTATGGAGATGCTGTAGAATTACCTATGACAGAAGCACATCCGTTTAATAACAAAAATTTTTACGGTGCAACCAAAATAGCAGGAGAAGCAATGGCTACAGCTTTTAATGATAGATATGGTTTAAAAGTAATAGGTTTGCGATATATGAATGTATATGGCCCGCATCAAGATCAAACGGCAGCATATACAGGTGTTGTACCTATTATGCTTAATAAAATTGATGCTAACGAGACACCTGTTATTAATGGAGATGGAAGCCAGGCTTACGATTTTATTTATGTTGAAGATGTAGCACGCTGTAATGTTCAGGCTTTAAAATCAAATGTAGATCATGGTTTTTATAATGTAGGTACCGAAGTTCAGACTTCAATAAAAGAGTTATGTGATTTGATTTTATCGCTTAAAAAATCGAATTTAAAAGTTACCTATAAGCCTTATAGTGCTGATGATGCAAGAGCTTTAGTACAAAACAGAATTGGTTCTGCCGTTAAAGCAGAAAAAGAATTAAGTTTTAGATATAAATATTCTTTACAAGAAGGGTTATTAAAACTAATTGACTGGAGAGACAAAAACAACTAAAAATTACAAATGGAAAAAAGAAATATCCCTATATCGTTGCCTCATACCGGCGAAGAAGAGTGGTTAGCAGCCAAAGAACCAATAATGAGTGGTTGGTTAACCGCAGGCCCTAAGGTAAGAGAGTTTGAAGAAATTTTTGCCAAACGACATGGTGTAAAATATGCTATGGCAGTTACTAGTGCAACAACAGCATTACATTTAGCATTAGTTGCTTTGGGCATAAAGGAAGGTGATGAAGTAATTGTACCTGCCTTTACATGGATTTCAACAGCAAATGTGGTCTTGTATTGTAATGCTAAAGTAGTATTTGTTGATGTTGACAGAACCACTTTTAATATCGATGTTGCTGATTTAAAAAAGAAAATTACCTCTAAAACAAAAGCTATTATTCCTGTTCACTTATTTGGTTTATGTGCAGATATGGATGCTGTTAAAACAGTTGCAGGTAATATACCCTTAGTTGAAGACGGTGCCTGTGCGGCTGGTGCGGGTTATAAAGGTAAACCAGCAGGTAGTTTAGGCACTTTAGGTTGTTTCTCGTTTCATCCACGTAAATCAGTTACAACTGGCGAAGGAGGAATGATTACAACTAATGATGATAAACTGGCGGAACTAATTTCTAACTTAAGAAACCACGGGGCTTCTGTTTCAGAAGAGCAGCGCCATCATGGCCCCAAATCCTATATCCTTCCTGAATTTAATATGCTGGGGTATAATTATCGTATGACTGATTTACAGGCTGCGGTTGGTATAGTTCAGCTAAAAAAACTAGATGTTTTTATTGATGAACGTGAGCAATGGGCTAAGTTTTATAATGAACAACTAAAAGATATAGTTTGGATTAGAACACCTGAGGTTAAGGAAGGTTATAAACATGGTTGGCAATCGTATGTAGTTTATATTGATGAAACAAAATCTCCTTTAAAAAGAAACGAGATTATGGAAAAACTGCAACAAATGGGCATTTCAACACGACCCGGTACCCATGCTCCGCATATGTTAGGGTACTATG
>DATHOW010000250.1:0-6626 GCA_035484495.1 Bacteroidia bacterium
AATTTGTATAAAGAAAAAAACAAGTTTAGCGTAGCCACATCGCTTGCAGGATATATGAGTGCGGGTTCCAACTCAAAAATTGATACTGATATAGTTAAAACCTCGGCTTGGAGTTTAACTAATGGAAATAAAACATTTACAACAAACCGATGGAATAAGGATTTGTACTTTAACACCAACATTGCTTACGGCAACTTGCACCTAAAAGTATTTGATATAGCCAGGCAACAAGGCATGTGGGCGGGTCCGTTATACGTTGCTACCGGCAATTCAAACTTGTTTACCAATCAGGTAGTAGCATCGGTAGATTATGATTATAAAATAAGCGACAATGTTATTATAACCCCCAAGGCTTATACAAATTATAATTACCATAATTTTTTATCGCAAGAAACGCCCAACGGATATGTGTCGCCAACATCGGGTAATTATTTTGCCAACGGCGAACTTACCCGCGAAAGTTATTTGAGTAAAAAATATGGAGGGGAGATAGATATTTTAATTAAAGCCAACGAACATTTACAAATACTAACGGGTAGCGTTTTAGAAAACTTAATTTTATCAAACTACAGTTTAACACGCAATTATCAAATAGCGGGCGACATTAATAAAACTAGTTTTGGGAATTATGATAGCGTGCCCTATAATCAAAACGGAAAAAAGCGTAACGTGTTTGCTTATTTTTTACAAGCCAATTATAACATAAAAAATTTGCATGTTACAGCAGGTTTGCGTTACGATGATTATAGCGATTTTGGACAATCGTTTAATCCACGTATAGGCGCAACCTATAAAGTAAGTAAAATTTACAACCTAAAAGGCTTGTATGGCAAAGCGTTTAGAGCGCCTACGTTTAGCGAGTTGTACGATAACACCACACTTGGCAACGTACACGGCGTTAAAGGAAATACGGGCTTGAAACCCGAAACAATTTCGACATATGAAATAGCTAACGAGTTTAATTTTAAAAAGTTTTCGGTAAAGTATAACCTGTTTTATATACAGAACAATAATTTAATTGCAGTATATGCCCCCTATGGCGGAGGTGCTATTGGAGTGTACCAAAACACGGGCAATACACAAACCTTCGGGAATGAGTTAGAATTAAACGTTAAGGTGGCTAAAAACCTTAACGTGTTTGCCAACTACTCGCAATACTTAACCGAGTTTACTTGGAACGACCAAGTTGCCTCACCTTTTGTTATAAATTTTTACGACAAGCAACCCAGTTATTTAAAACCACTAGCCAATACGCCTACTATGCGTATAAACATGGGCGTAAGTTGGCAACTTAAAAAATTAGAATTGTTTGTGGGTGGGAATTACGGCAACGCTTGTTATAACAACAACAGGTTTTATTTAGAGCAATCGCATTACGCGCAAATTCCGTACTACATACAGGGCAATGCAAACATTAAATACACGTTTTCTAAAAAATTAATGATAAACCTAATGGCTACTAATATTGGTAGAAAATATAGCGACCCTAACGAATCGGTTAACATTGCTGCTTTTGGAGTTAGAGGCATGATACAACCCGGTGCCAGTGTTTTGCTAAATGTAACTTATTCGTTTTAAAAAAATGAAAAAGCTTTTCACATATCTATCTGTACTACTTGTATTAGCAAGCTTTGTTGCTTGTCATAAAAGAGAAAAGCCTGTAAACGGAACTGTGTTAGGTGTTATAACTACTAATTTAGATGCTAATGAAAGCGTGGTACGAAGAAAGGAATGCCTGATTGGTAACTTACTTTGCGATGCTGTTTTTAAAACTATTGCAGACAGAGGAAACCAAATAGATGGAGCAGTGCTTAATGGGGGTGATATTAGATTTGATGCAGTAAACAGACCCAACGGAATTTACCCAGCGGGACCTTTTACCGATAATATGGCAGATGAAATGTTGCCCTTTGGCGATAACAGCGTTATTGTTAAAGTAAACGGCAAACAATTAAAAGAAATATTTGAACGCTCGGTTGCTCAGTACTCTCAATTAAAAGGGCCTTTTTTACAAGTATCAAGTAATTTTAAAGTTACTATTGATACCACTAAAGCAGCGCAAATATTAAATGCGCAAAGCACCGCTATTTTTAGCTCGGGGCAACGCATTATATCCATAGCGTTAAATGGCACAATGATAGATAGTACCACCACTACTTACAGTATAGTAGTACCCACTTTTATCGCATTAGGAAACGATGGTTATGTAACACTGCTAAACATAGCCCCTGCTTTAAAATTAACGATAGCCGATATTCAGGCTAATGCCTTAAAAGAAGAATTACTTGTTGAACATACAATAACGCCTGTTTTGCAAAATAGAATAGTATTTCAATAAAAGCCAATGCTAAAAATTAGGGTGCATATATTTTGTTTTATGGCGGCATTTTTTTGTGCATCGTTTAACGTGGTGCAACAAAATAACGAGTACGAATTAAAAGCCGCCTTTATATACAGTTTTACCAAGTACTTAGAAATGAATAATGACAACCCTACGTTTGTAATAGGTGTGCTGGGTAATTCGCCTATTATCGAATCGTTAGAAAATTATGCAGTAAATAAAAAAATAAACAATAAAAAAATAGAGGTAGTAAAACTGCTGCATATAAGCGACATTAAAAATTGTCAAATTTTATTTATTCCTGAAACAGTGGGGTCTTCAACGATAAAAGAATTTTTAGAATCAGAAAACTCCAAAAATGTTTTAGTTATATCCGAAAAAAAGGGCGCGTTAAATTTGGGTATAGCCATTAATTTATTGTTAATTGAAAATAAAATTAAGTTTGAAATAAGCCAGGAGGCATTGAGTAAAAACAACATTAAGGCAAGTTCGCAACTTTTAAAATTAGCTGTAAATAATAAACATTAATGCGTAGAGGAGCCAATATACCTATTTCTAAAAAGCTGGTGCTTATGCAATTAGTTACCACGGTATCGGTTGTTATAATTTGTTCTGCCACTTTTTTATTTATGTACCACGATGTTGCTCTTGAAAATAAAACAAAGAGTTTACTATCCATTGCAAAAGTTTTAGGTAGCAATGCCGAAGCTCCGGTAATTTTCAAAGATAATGATGAAATTACCAAAATATTAGACGATTTAAAAGTGGAAGCAGATATTAGTAATGCTTGCATAATAGATACTTCAATGGCTGTGTTGGGTTGCTATACCAAAAAAGGAGCTAAACCTTATGTATTTACCAGTTTCTCTAAAGAAGGCGTAACCACAAATTCGGCAGAAAATAGTATGTTTATTTATTACAAAATTGTAAAAGACAATGAGTGGGTGGGTGTGGTTTGTTTACGAATAGATATAGCTCAGTTGCAATCTGAATTAAATGAGGTGTTTAAAGTTGTTTGCTCCATTGTATTAGGTGGATTTTTAGTTGCATTTTTTATTTCGCGATTTTTACAACGATATATTTCAGGACCTATTAATAGTGTGGTTGATGTTACTGAAAACATTATACAAAGTCAAAATTACAGCCTTCGTTCTCCGGTAGAGGGAAAAGATGAAATCGGGAAAATGTCGTTTGCGTTAAATAAAATGTTAGATCAAATAGAACACCACGCTGCCGAGTTAAGCGAAACCAACAATCTCTTAGAAGCACGCGTTAAACAAAGAACCGAAACACTAAATAAACAAAATGAAAAACTTATAATTGCTACCGAAGCGGCCGAGCAATCGAAAAAAGTGAAGGAGCAATTTTTGGCCAGTATGAGTCATGAAATACGTACACCCTTAAACGCCATTATTGGGTTTCAAGCATTGCTAAAAGAAACACCCTTAAATGAAGAGCAGAAAGAGTACATTGAGTCGATTGACTTTGCAGGAAAAAATTTATTGGTTATTGTAAATGATATATTAGACATATCGAAAATAGAAGCGGGAAAACTTACATTGAGTAAAGATAACCTAAATATAGAACATGAGCTGAGCGCTATTGTAGAGCTAATTAAACTTAAAGCCAAAGAAAAAAATATTGAAGTAACGCTAAACCACGATGTCACAATACCAAAATGGGTGGTGGGCGATGTTGCCCGGTTTAACCAGATAATTTTAAACCTATTGGGTAACGCTATTAAATTTACCGAGAAAGGTTATGTTAAAGTAAGAAGTCGGTTACTAAGATCGGAGCATAACACAATATGCTGCGAGTTTGAAATCACCGATACAGGTATAGGGATACCAAAAAACAAACAAAAAGAAATTTTTGAACGTTTTTCGCAAGCATCGTCCGATACTTCTAGAAAATACGGAGGAACAGGTTTGGGTTTAACAATTGTAAAGCATTTGTTGAAACTGCAAGGGGGCGATGTTTTGGTGCAAAGCGAAGAAGGAAAAGGATCGGTGTTTACAGTACATTTAAATTTTGATAAAAGTACAAGCAACGTCATTGAGCCAGGCCAATTTGAGTTGAACACGCTCAACGAAATAACAGATGGTAAAAAATTAAATATTTTATTAGCTGAAGATACTCTGCTTAACCAACGACTTGTAAAAAAGATAGTGGAAAAATGGGGTTTTAATTTAACAATAGCCAATAACGGAATAGAAGCGATTGCATTACACAAAAAAAACAAGTACGACATTATTTTAATGGATATACAAATGCCGGAAATGGATGGTTATACAACAACGCAAGAGATTAGGGCACTGGAGGGTGAGGAAAAAAAATCGATTCCTATTATTGCTTTAACGGCACATGCATCGCAAGATGAAGCTGAGAAGTGTATAAAATTAGGCATGAACACATATATATCTAAGCCATTTGATGCGATGCTTTTAAAAAACATCATTCTTCAATTAACATCAAAAAACGAATTAAAATCGGGACCCAATCTTTTTAATGTGGTAAATGATTCTAACAAGTTGTATGATTTATCGTACTTAAAAGATCATGCCGAGGGAGATTATGTGTTTTTAACGGATATGATACATACTTTTTTAACCGATACACCTGAGTTTATATCTCAATTACAAAAAGATATTTTTGAAAACGATTACGCTAAAATAAAAATAACATCGCATAGCATGAAGGGGTTGTTTTTAACCCTGGGCATGAACGACGCGGCAAGATGCTTAAAGGAAATAGAAACAATGGCGATAGAACACACAGATATACAATTAATTGAAGGTAACTTTGTTAAAGTAGCTCATTTGTTTTTAGCCGTTAAACAGCCGCTTGAAACCGATTTTGATGAATTTAAAAAACTGATGAAGTAAGTTTTTATTTTCTATAGCTCAAATTTTTTACCACTTAATTTTAGGTTAACAATATAGTAAACTCTTTTTTATATCAGGTTTATGTTCCTTTGAGTAAATACTAATGGAAGTAAATCAATTAGGTAGAAAGTGGTGAATTTCTGTATCGGAAAGTAACCATACCAAACTAAAGAAATACTAAATATTTTAAAACCTATACAGCCCATTCACGAAACCACAATTTTGATTATATTTGAATATCATTAAGCCCTACAAAATGAAAAAATTATTTACTCTTTTAGCTTTGATATTTTGTTTGAGTGGAAAGGCGCAAACTTATGTAGCCATACCCGATTCTAACTTTATACATTACCTAAAGACTATTGTGCCAACTGCTTTTAAAGGAGATTCATTAAACACAAGCAGTACATTGGTTACCACAAGTACAACTACATTAAGTTTATATGGCAGTAGCATTTCTAATTTAAATGGTGTTCAATACTTCACTTCACTCACATATTTAGATTGCGGTTTTAATACTTTAACAAACCTTCCCACTTTGCCTAATTCACTCACATATTTAGATTGCAATAATAATTCTATAACAAGCCTTCCAGCTTTGCCAAGTTCACTTACCTATTTGGCTTGTTACACTAATTCTTTAACCACTCTTCCGTCTTTGCCTAATTCACTTAACACTTTAGATTGTGATAATAATTCTTTAACTACTCTTCCGTCTTTGCCTAATTCACTTAACACTTTATATTGCTATAATAATTCTTTAACTATCCTTCCAGTTTTGCCTAATTCACTCACATATTTAGGTTGCGATAATAATTCTTTAACGAATCTTCCAGCATTGCCTAATTTACTTAAAACTTTATATTGCTATAGTAATTCTTTAACAAGTCTTCCAGCGTTACCCGATTCGCTTACAACTTTAGGTTGCGACCACAACAACATAACTTGTTTCCCAACCTTCCCTAATTCTATTACTACTTTTTATATAGACCCTAACCCTTATAACTGTTTCCCTAATTATATTACTGCAATGAGTGCTGCTGATTTAGCAACTCCATTATGCGCAGCAGGTAATAGCAATGGTTGTGCGATTGTAGCAGGCGTGGAAAATTTTAATATACAAAATTCAACTTTTCAAATTTACCCTAACCCCAATAATGGTAATTTTGTTATAGAAACAACTGCCACAACAAAACAAATGTTACAGGTTTATGATGTAAATGCTAAGCTTATTTTAAGTCAAACTATAAATGGTAAAACGAATATAGATGCTGGCAATTTAGCTGCCGGAGTTTATAATCTTAGTTTAATAAACTCTAGTGAAGTTGTAAATAAAAGATTAGTTATAGTTAAGTAATCCTTCTAAAACTTATTTGTCGCCCAAATGTTGCTTAAATGGT
>DATHOW010000251.1:0-3174 GCA_035484495.1 Bacteroidia bacterium
CCTGCTCAGCCGGCAACTAACCCACAGTATTTTTATGATAATTATACCAGTCATAATAGCGATATAGCTTATGATGGTTATACAATTCCAATAAAAACCGTTGTACCCATAATGTATGATTCAGTATATCACATTAAAATAGCCATTGCTGATGCAGGAGATGAAGGTTATGATTCAGGTGTTTTTATACAAGACAGCATTTTTAAATGCCAAACTTTGCCGGTTGTTAGTTTAACAACACTTGGGTTAACAGATACTGTTTGTGTAGGCTTAAATACGTATACACTAACAGGAGGTTTGCCAACAGGGGGGACATATTATGGCTTGGGAGTTAATGATACTATATACAAAACAGATAGTTTAGCGGCAGGCACCTATGTTATTTCATATACTTATTCAGATTCTTTAAGATGCAGTAATACAGCAACACATTCAGTTATGCTGCAAGCTTGTCTTAATAATATTGATTTAGTGTCAGCTAATAATAGCAGCTTACAGGTATATCCAAATCCATCTTCCGGAAATTTTACGGTTGAAACAAATATTGCAGAAAAACAAACTTTGCAAATGTTTGATAGTAGAGGGCAATTGGTTTTAAGTAAAACTATAAATAATAAAACTAGTATTGATGTAAGTAGTTTGTCGGATGGGGTTTACAGCATAAGCATAATAAGTTACACCGGCGTAATTAATAAAAGAGTAATTATAGTTAAGTAGTGTTTACTTAAACACCAATAGCATCCATAATTTGTTGCGTAGTTAACATAGTAAGATAGGCGTCATCTAAAGTAATTACAGCCTTTGTTTTATTTTGTATGGCTTTCGCAAAAAGCTCAAGCTCGTGCTTTATAGCGTTTATGGGCTTTACAGTAATTTCTTCTTTAATAATATTAATATTATCTCGCGTAGCAATAACACTTTCAATTTCTTTAGAGGTATAATTTTTCTTTACTTCTGCTTTGGTTAGCGTTTTATTTAATAAGTCTATGCTTAAAAAACTTTCTTTCTGAAAAATATGCAAGTTCCGTTTATTACTCAAAGCAACTCGGCTAACAGTTAGGTTAGCAATTGTTCCGTTATCAAACTCAATACGGGCATGTGCAATATCAGTTGTGGGGCAAATAATGGGCGAGCCACTTGCTTTTATTTTCTTTACGTTAGATTTTACCATACTCAACACCAAATCAATGTCGTGTATCATTAAATCTAACACCACCGAAACATCTGTACCACGTGGGTTATATGTAGCTAAACGCTCGGCACTAATAAAAAGCGGACGGTGTATAAAAGGTCGTGCTGCTAAAATAGCCGGGTTAAATTGTTCTACATGCCCTACTTGCGCAACTATACCCGCTTCGTGGCAAAATTGCACCAGCACCTTAGTTTCTTCGGGGTGTATGGTGACAGGTTTTTCAATAAAAACATGTTTACCTGCTTTTATGGCTTTTTCGGCATACTCAAAATGAAAGGGGGTAGGGCAAACTATATCAATGGCATCGCAATTTTTTGCAAGTTCATCATAAGTTGAATAAGATTTAATTCCTAATTCGTTCTCTACACGAATAGAAACCTCTCTATCGGCATCATAAAACCCTACAATTTTAAATTCTTTTATTTCTTTCAGTAAAGAAATATGAATTTTACCTAAATGACCTGCGCCTAAAATACCAATGTTTATCATGCTTGCAGACAAACATACCGCATAATTAAAAACCAAGTGTTAGTAACCTCCTAAAGATATCCATATCGAAGTGTTAGTTTTAAATAGATTTGCTTACTTATGATTGATAGGACAGATACTTTCCTGCATAAAGGAAAAAGAAAAAAATTAGTTGAACTACTTCGCCAAAAAGGTTGTACCGATGAAAATGTTTTAGCGGCTATAGATAAAGTACCACGCCATGCATTTTTAGATAGTGCTTTTTTAAATTTTGCGTATGACGATGAGGCTTTTCCGATAGGAGAGGGGCAAACCATATCGCACCCAAGTACGGTTGCCTACCAAACAGAACTTTTAAAGCTAAAGAAAACCGATAAAGTACTTGAAATTGGTACAGGTTGCGGTTACCAAACAGCGGTATTATTAGAAATGGGCGTTAAAGTGTTTACAATTGAGCGCCAACAGAAGCTTTATGAAAAAACCCGCGTGCTTTTACCTAAGCTTGGATATACTACTCGTTTTTTTTACGGAGATGGATATGAGGGCTTACCAAGCCACGCACCATTTGATAAAATAATAGTAACTGCTGGAGCACCTTACCCGCCTGATGGCCTATTAAAACAAATGGCAATAGGTGGCATAATGGTTATACCCATTGGTAGAGGCTCAGAACAGATAATGAACATAATTGTAAAAAAGTCTGGCACACTATTTGAAAGAACGGAGCTCGGCAAATACAAATTTGTGCCTATGGTTAAAAACAAAAGCGGTTATTAACAAAAAACGGTTAGTAACTATGTTAATTGTTAATAACTATGAATTAACAAGTCTGTAAATTTGCATTAAATAACTTAAACAGTTAAACTAAAAAAACAAAAACATGAAAAAATCAGTATTAGCTTTAGCAATGGCTTTCGGTGTAACATCGGCCTTTGCACAAGACTTAACATCAAAAAAAGGTGAACCTATTTTACCTGAGGCAGGAGATTGGGCTATATCAGCAGATGCTACCCCATTTTTAAACTACTTTGGTAAATTGTTTAATTCGGCAAACCAAGCTCCATCAATGCAATTTTTAAATGGCCAAAATGTTATCATGGGCAAATATTTTAAAGACGAAAAAACAGCTTACCGCGTTGGTTTAAACATTGGTTTTGGTTCAAAATCAACTACAAACCTAGTTAATCAAGATAACCCGGCAGTTGTACCAGCAGGTACTCAACCAGTTCAGGTAACAGATAAATTAAAACATGGTAACACTGGTATTGGTCTAACAGCCGGTATCGAAAAACGTAAAGGTAAAACTCGTTTACAAGGTTATTATGGTGCAGAAGCTGGTTTTTATGTGTCAAGCACTAAAGATACCTATACATATGGTAACACTTTTGTAGCTAATGGTACATCACCTGGTACTTCTACTAGTCCAACTTCAACTGATTGGAATAATCCATTAGCTACCGGCGGTTATGGTACACTTACTGGTGCTCGTACAACACAAACAAAATCAGGTTCTA
>DATHOW010000252.1:0-5326 GCA_035484495.1 Bacteroidia bacterium
ACTTCCGTTTTTTGAACAAGCCAACAAATTAGCGCCTTTTGTAGTTGAGTTTAAAGATAAACTGGCAACTGCTTATGCAAGTACCGGAAACAATAATTTGGCACACCAATATTTTAATGAAACACTGAAAGAAAACCCAAAGTACGTCCCCGCAATTGCAAACCTTGGGTTTTTATATTTAACCGAAAACAATGCAAAAATGGCTGAGCAATTATATAAACAAGCTTTGACTTTAGACCCCGATAATGAAAACACACTAATGAATCTTGCAGGATTATATAACTATAAAGGAAATATTAAAGAAGCAAAAAACACCTTGAAGCAAATACTAAAAAAACATCCTGACAATAAAAATGCAGCTCAAATATTAGCTGCTCTACCAAAGTAGTTTATTACTTTAAGCCTTCGATAATGTTAGCATATTGTTTAGCTAACTCCTTACGTGCATATTTTTTATAGATGGTAGATTGAATGGAAATGTCTTTCCCTACTTCAAAATCCTGAACAAGCTCTTGTAAATAATTTTCCATTTCAGTTACAGCATTATGCACAAATGTTTTTCCGGCTTGACACTCAGCAATTATCTCACCAGCACTGCCCCCTTGCGGACTTAAACAAACAATGGTTTTTTGTGTAGCCAAGTACTCAAATAATTTACCAGGTACGGTACCTTGGTTATTTCCTTTTGGGATAGATAATAATAACACCTGCGATTGCATTAAATAAGTCATCAACTCTTTATGCGGAACATAAGTGGTTATTTTATGATTAGCAGGTAATTCTTTTTCTAAAAGCTGTTTAGTATAATTATCAAGCGTGCCCACAAAATGCAATAACACATTTTTATGTTTTGCAGCTATACTTTTTACAGTCTGCACAAAACTTTCAATGCCAAATTGCTCGTTTATAGTTCCTGCAAATGTTATCGTAAATGTATTTGAACTTCCCACTACTGCACTTGCAAAATCATCTTCATCAAAACCATTAGTTACGGTTTTTATTTTATGGTTTAAAGCTTTATCAATTTTACTTGCGTATAATTTTTCTGTTATCGGGCTGGTAACTGTAACAGCATCTGCTTGTTCAAGTACTTGTTTTTCTAAATGTAAATCTTTTTGTTTTGCCCACTTTGTATGCGATAGTTTTTCGTAATAATAAATATCGGTCCACGGGTCGCGTAAATCGGCAATCCATTTTATGTTTTTAAATTTTTGTTTTAAAGCTAAACCTATTAGTTGGGTTGAATGTGGCGGACTGGTAGTTATAACCACATCAATCTTTTCTCTACTAATAATTTCTTCGCAAGCCTTTATAGCATAGCTGTTCCACCCTACTCGTGCATCGGGTATAAAAAAATTAGACCGTATGTAAAGCGCTAACCTTCCAACAAAGCTCATTTTATTTTTATCAGGAATGCCGGCATAAGGCACTTTTTCTTTCTTAAATAATGAAGAGAATATTTTTAAAACCTCAAACGATTTTGTTTTGGTAACCTTAATAGAAGCATCTATGTCTTTTTGAAGTGATAAATCGGTAGATGGATAAGAAGCATGCTGTTCGTCGACGGTAACTACATAACACTGGTAACCCAACTTACTTAGGTACTTGCTAAGTTTTACCCAGCGTTGTACGCCGGGTCCACCTGCGGGTGGCCAATAATAAGTTACAATTAACAGTTTTTTCACACAGCAAATGTAAGCTCAAAACGGTTGTTTGTCTAATTTTTTACTATTTCGTGTAATTAAATATTTAAGCTATTTGCTCATTCAAAAAATACCCCTACTTTTGACCGCATAGCAACAAAACCAATGGAAGTAAAAGACGTAGCAAGCACTGCTTTAGCACAAAATCCGGTTATAGGACGTATGTTGGAATATAACCACGAACAACTTGTTTTTTGTAACGATAACGAAACCGGTTTAAAAGCCATTGTTGCCGTACACAATACTATTCTTGGTCCTAGTTTAGGTGGTACACGCTTTTGGAATTATAACAATGAAACCGAAGCTTTAATTGATGTGTTGCGACTTTCTCGTGGCATGACTTATAAATCTGCCGTTGCAGGTATAAATTTAGGTGGTGGAAAAGCCGTAATTATTGGTGACCCTAAAAAAATAAAATCAGAAGCATTACTTCGTCGTTTTGGTAAATTCATTAACACACTTGGCGGAAAATATATTACTGCCGAGGATGTTGGTGTAAACACCCGCGATATGGAAATTATACATAACGAAACAGAATTTGTAGCAGGTTTACCTGTAAGCATGGGTGGCGGTGGAGACCCCTCTCCGGTTACAGCTTATGGCGTTTATGTATCTATGAAAGCAGCTGCTAAAGAAGCTTATGGAAACGATTCTCTTGCAGGTAAAAAAGTACTGGTACAAGGTTTAGGTAATGTGGGCATGCACTTAGTTGAGCATTTAGCAAAAGAAAAAGCCATTCTTTCGGTTTACGATATTAGTGAGGAGCGTGTAAAAATTGCCGTTGAAAAACATGGTGCAAAAGCTACTACACCAGATAAAATGTTTGATTTAGACATTGATATATATGCCCCTTGTGCTTTAGGAGCTACCGTTAATGATGATACTTTGGCTAAACTAAAATGCAGCATTATTTGTGGTGCCGCTAACAACCAACTAGCCGATGAAAAAGTACATGGCGAAATTGTTACTAAAAAAGGCATTTTATATGCGCCTGATTTTGTAGTAAACTCTGGTGGGATTATAAACGTTTATTATGAGTTAGATGGTTATGTACGTGAACGTGCTATGGCTCATGCCGAAAAAATTTACGATACAACTTGGAATATTATTCAAACAGCAAAAACAGAAAAGATACCTACTTATATGGCTGCTAACCGCATTGCAGAACAACGCATTGAGGCCATTGGGAAGATTAAAGTAAGATTTTAATTATTAAATACAGTACTAAAACAACAAACGTTCTTTATTATGTTTAACCGACGATTTTTACGCATAAAGGTAATGCAAGCCCTGTACGCTTATTTCAGAGATGAAAAAGCAGATATAAAAGTGGCTGAAAAAAACCTGTTTACCTCCATCGATAAATCGTATGAGTTGTTTTTGTATATACTTGGTTTTTTAAATAATATACAGTACGCCGCTCGTATTTCAGTTGAAGAAGCGCGTGTAAAAAGACTGCCTACTGCTGCAGATTTAAACCCAAACTTAAAGTTTGTAAACAACCTTTTTCTTACTGCTTTAAATGATAACAAGCACATTAACACCGACTGGACAAACTATAAAGTAAGCTGGCAAAACGACCAGGACTTGGTTCGTAAGGTTTTTAACGAAATTAAAAATAGCGATATTTTTAAAGAGTATATGAAAAGTGAACAGCACAGTTTTGCTGAAGACAAAAAATTTATTCAAACTATTTTAGAGTCTTTTTTATACGAGCATGAGCTCTTCAACTTCTGGTTCGATGAAAAAAACATCTATTGGAATGATGATTATTATTACGGCTTCTTTTTCCTAAACAAATGGCTGGAAACCGTTACCGAAAGCAAAATGCCTGCCCCGCAATTATATAGAGATAAAGAAGGTGACGAAAAATTTATAGCCGATGTGTTTGTTAAAACCATACTGCATAGTGCTGAATTTGACACCATAATTGCAGAACATACCAAAAACTGGGAATTAGACCGTATAGCATCGCTTGATGTGCTTTTAATGAAAATGGCCCTTACCGAGATAATTTACCTGCCTAATGTGCCTATAAAAGTGTCTATGAACGAGTATATAGATATTACCAAGGAGTACAGCACCCCTCAAAGTGGTGGCTTTATAAATGGTATTTTAGATAAAATTGTACTCGATTTAAAAAAGGAAAATAAGATAGAAAAAACAGGTCGTGGTTTATTAGAGGGGTAATTTTTCCGCTTTAAATCCAACCGTTTATTTTATTCAAACATCCCTAGTTAATAAGTATCAAAAAAACACATTTTACAGTCTAAAATAAGCTCTACTTTGGCACTATGGCTATGTATAAAGGGTTTAACGTTAGAGTGTACGGTATTTTGGTAGAGGATGGTAAACTTTTAGTAAGCGATGAGTATATTAAGGAGCACGAAATTACCAAGTTACCCGGTGGAGGCTTAGAATTTGGCGAAGGCCCACTAGAATGTATCATTAGGGAGTTTAAAGAAGAAACCAATTTAACCGTTACCGTAAAAAACCACTTTTATACCACTGATTTTTTTGTAAAATCTGCCTTTAACGCTAGTCAGGTTATTAGCATTTATTACATAGTTAAACATAAAGGTAAAATTAACCTACCTATTTCTACTCAAAAATTTGATTTTAAAAAACGTGTAAACGGTGCTCAATCTTTTAGGTGGATTGATATAAATGAGCTTTCTGAAAATGATTTTACTTTTGCAATAGATAAAAAAGTAGCCACTTTAATTAATCAACAAAAAAGTTTATTTTTATAATATGATACAGAGAGTACAAAGCTTGTTTTTAGTAATAGTTATTTTATGCGGCGCGTGTTTATTATTATTTCCGTTTGTAAGCTACGCAGGCTACCCGCCGTTGTTTTTACGCAACCCTGCCGATATAGCGCCTATAGGAAATTATCTTTCTATGTTTACGGCACTTATAGCTTTATTTTCTTATAAAAAACGTAAACTTCAAATAAAGCTTTGTTATTTAATAATGCTATTTAACCTTTGTTTGTTTTCAACTGTATTATGCCTAACCAACCAATTATATGACCACGACTTTGAAAAGGCAACATTTCTTTTCCCAACCTATTTAATATTAGTATCTATAATTGCTGCATTTTGGGCCGGTATATTTATTAAAAAAGACGAAGAGTTAGTTCGCTCCGCTGATAGAATCAGATAAAAAATTAAAAATAAAACACCATGGTAACACGCCCGTTTAATTTTAAAAGATGGATAGATGAAAATCGTAGTCTATTAAAGCCCCCGGTAAACAACAAAATAGTTTATAAAGATGCCGAGTTTACCATTATGGTAGTTGGCGGGCCAAACTCGCGTAAAGATTATCATTACAACGAAAGCGAAGAGTTTTTTTACCAGTTAGAGGGCGATGTGGTAGTACAAATACAAGAAGACGGTAAAGCTGTAAACGTATCAATAAAAGAGGGCGATATTTTTTTGCTGCCACCAAAAGTACCACACAACCCTAAGCGTCCTGAAAATACAATTGGTTTAGTTATAGAACGTCGCCGTAGGGAAACAGAAAAAGATGGTTTACTTTGGTTTTGCGAAAATTGCAATCATAAATTATATGAAGAATATTTTTCGTTAACTGATATAACCAAGCAGTTTCAGGGT
>DATHOW010000253.1:0-11366 GCA_035484495.1 Bacteroidia bacterium
TACAACACTTGCAACAGGCATTTATACATTAACTGTTACAGATAATGGCTGTTCAAATCAAGATACAGCTAGTGTTACAGTTTATCAAACACCAAGCATAACATCCTACACAACTGATGCAGCTAATAACACCATTTGTAATGGCAGCAACGTGCAGTTAATTGCAGCTGTAAACCCACCATCGGCTACGCTGCAATGGAGCGGACCAAACGGATATACTGCCGCAGCACCACCAAACCCTGTTATAACGCCAAGCGTTACCGGAACTTATACGGTAGTTGCAACTGTTATGCCGGGTGGTTGTCAAAATACAGGTTTAGATACTGTACGTGTTACTGTTAACCAAGTGCCTACTGTAACAGCTAGTGTAAATGGAAGCAGTACAATTTGTTCGGGCAACGCAATTAATTTATTAGGAAACCCAAGTGGTTATGCCAGCTATAGCTGGAGTGGGCCTTTGAGCTATACATCTAATTTACAAAACCCGCAAATAGCTAATAGTACAACAGGTGCTTATACATTTACATTAACTGTTATAAACAATGGATGTCCAGGTCAGGATACAGCTAATGTTTTTGTAAACCCAACACCAAGTATAACATCCGATAC
This sequence comes from Bacteroidia bacterium, assembly GCA_035484495.1. Taxonomy (GTDB): domain Bacteria; phylum Bacteroidota; class Bacteroidia; order B-17B0; family Aurantibacillaceae; genus PALSA-968. Next base: position 610 of record DATHOW010000253.1, read on the forward strand.
AACTGACGCAAATAAAAACACCATTTGCTTAGGGCAAAACATACAACTAATTGCAACAGCTAACCCTGCAACGGCTCAAATTATTTGGACAGGGCCAAATGGTTTTACCGCTACTGCGCCACCAAACCCGGTTATAACACCAACTGTATCGGGCACTTATACGGTTATTGCCGTTACATTGCCTCCGGCAATTTGCCAAAGCACAGGGGTAGATACAGTACACATTACAGTTAACCCTAAGCCGGTTGCTACAGCAACAAATTCAACCACTAATTACACCATTTGCTCGGGTAACAATGTTACGCTTATAGGTGGTGCTAATGGAAATAGTTATCAATGGAATGGGCCGGGGGCTTATTCATCCATAGCACAAAGCCCACAGATAACTAATGTGCAGCAAGCTCAAACAGGAACTTACACTTTAACGGTTAGCAATTCTTTTAGTTGTACAAGTTCAGACACTACTAGCTTTAATGTAGGTCTTACTCCTTTACCCGCAATAAGCAGCGGTAATGTAAAAACTTGTACAGGTGGTGCGTTAACTGTAAGTGCTACGGGTGCCGGGACCCTTAACTGGTATAGCGGTGCTGCTTTAACTAATTTAGTTTTTACAGGTACTACATTTAATCCTACTGTGCCAAGTGGTACAACCAATATTTACTATGTAACCGTAACATCAAGCAGTAATTGCCAAAGTACAACACCAACTATGGTTAGCGTTGGTAATTACAATATACACGATACGGCTATTGCCAATGTATATAGCGGTAATGCACCTTTAACGGTAAACTTTAGCGGTCAAATTTTTGGAGCAACTAACCCGGCATACTCGTGGGCTTTGGGAGATGCTGCTACCAGCACTTTACAAAACCCATCGCACACATATAATGCAGGAGGCGATTATATAGTAACTTTAATTAGCACCGATACTGTTAGTCATTGCCCTGCAACAGCTACCCTTACCATACACGTAATTGATGAAATGATTGTTGTTATACCAAATATATTTACACCAAACGGTGATGGCATAAACGACGGATTTTTTGTTACTACAACCGGTGTAAAAAGCATTGAAGGATTTATAATGAACCGTTGGGGACAATTAATGTTTGAATGGGCAGGACTTAACTCGGTTTGGAATGGCACAGCCCCTAACGGAAATGCTGAAACCGAAGGCACTTATTTTTATGTAATTAAAGTAACTTCGTTTAGTAATAAAACAAAAGAATTTAAAGGTCCACTTACACTAATAAGATAATAGTAAACTGTATGAAAACTATTTTTGATAAAGAAGCATATAACGAAATTAGCACGCGCTTAAATAATTTAAAGTCTGAAAGCAAAGCGCAATGGGGTATAATGAAACCTGCGCAAATGATGGCGCATTGTGGCGAGGCCTTAAAAACAGCATCGGGTGAGGTAAAACGCCCACGTATTTTTATAGGGTATATTTTAGGACCTGTATTTAAAAACATGATGACTAATGATGTGCCTTATAAACACAGCATAAGAACCGACCCCCATTTTATTATTTCGGACGAAAGAGATTTTGCCACCGAGAAAGAAAAATTAAGCACCGCTTTAAAACACTTTAGCGAGGGTGGAGAAAAAAATGCTACTACACACACACATCCGTTTTTTGGCGACTTTAAACAAAAAGATTGGGGCGTAATTGTGTATAAACATTTAGACCATCACTTAAAACAATTTGGCCTTTAGAATAATGGTTATTTTTGTCCTATGAAAAAAGGGCTTTTCACCATTTTATTGCTGATGGCATCAAACACGTTTATGACTTTTGCCTGGTACGGGCACTTAAAGTATAAAGATGTAAAGTGGCTGCAAAACCTTAGTTTACCCCTAACTATTTTATTAAGCTGGGGCATTGCCTTTTTTGAATACAGCTTAATGGTGCCTGCTAATAAAATTGGCTTTCAGGAAAATGATGGTCCTTTTAGCTTACTGCAATTAAAAGTTATACAAGAAGTAGTTTCTATAACTGTGTTTATGGCATTTACCCTACTGTTATTTAAAGAAGAACCCATTAAGTGGAATCACCTAATGGGTTTTCTGTGTTTAATATTAGCTGTATATTTTTTCTTTAAAAAGTAACTTATCTGTGGTGACCACCACCACCTCCGTGACCACCGCCACCATGTCCACCACCAAAGCCACCGCCGCCGTGTCCACCGCCATAGCCACCACCTCCGTGGTAACCGCCGCCTCCATGATAGCCTCCACCATAACTTCCACCTGTTGGGCTATGATGACCATAATAACCACCGTGGTTGCCACCGCCATAATAACCTCCATGATATCCACCGCCGTGGTAACCACCATAATATCCTCCGTTACCTCTCCAGCCCCAACCATAGTTGCCATAACCACCCCAAGCATAACCATTCCAACCCCAAGGGCGATAGTAGTTATAAGCCCAATACGGGCGATAATAAGAACGATAATAAGGCCAGCCACCCCAAGGACCAGCATAGTAAGGTACACCCCAAAATAACGAAGGCATACCAAACATAAAGTTTAAGCTAACACCCGGGTTATAATAGGTAGATGGATAACTTGACGAATAATTATTATTGTTGTAATTATTATTTGTTGAAGGGTTTGGCTGCCCTTGGTTATATACATCATCGCCATAATAGCTGCCATCTTTATTGTAGGTGCCACCATTATTATTATTTTGTTGATTAGGTTGCATCTGCTGTGTTGGCTGTTGTTGATTAGCCTGCGAGTTATCATCGGTAAAAATGTCTTTAGTTCCGTTTTTAAACTCTATGGACGACACCGTACTTTTATCGATGGTGTACATGGGTCCTTCTAGATTAGAGGAATTTTGATAACGAATTTCATGTTGTGTTACTTCGTACACCTTAGCCGAAATTGTTTTTCCGCCTTTGGTGTAGATTGTGTCTTGAGCATGAAGTATACCGGTTGTTGCTACAACAAACAGTATGGTTTTTAAATTTTTCATGACTTTGATTTGTTTATTAAAGATACTGCATCTTGCGTGCCAAAAACAACTAAAATATGTTAATGTTTAATAACAGCTTAGTTAAAAGCAAAAACTAAAACCAATGGAAATGTTTACCGGGCTTATTGTAAATTGGCTTAGGATGAAAATCAACCAAGGTGTACTTTACCCCTGCCCCGTAACAAACATCACTTAAACCAAAACCTACATCGGTTTGTGTCATGCGGTAACGCACTTCGCCATATAGGTTTACTCTATTAATTACTTTAAACTCAAAACCAACACCTATGCTGGCACCGTAATAAATGGCTTTATAATTTGTATTGTGCGGTATATGTAGTAGCGCATAATTGTAATCATCTATGCCTGTGTAAAGTCCTTTCCATATTTGTGATGAAACCCCTAATACAAAATACACCAGCGTTCTATCAGCTTTATCGGGGTGCATTAAAAAATGGGCATCAAAATCTATATAGGTGTTTTGCACATTTAACCAAGTGGGTACAATATTTACTTGTTTTACGTGCGAATAATCTAACACAAATTGTACAAAATTATTGGGCTGCAAATACAAACGGAATGAGGATGCCGGATAGTACGTAAAGGCTTGTGCGTTTTTAAAAAAATTTAAACTGGTATATAAACCTCCTGCACCAATTTCGATGGCTTTTGTTTTGGTACTTGACTGATGAATGACCGTATCTTTTTTCTCGGGGCTATTAAATGCTTGATTGTTTGTTTGCTCTTTAGCTGCTTTACGCGCTTTTTGTTTAGCAGCCTTTTGTTCTTGCTGCCTTTTTTCGGCTTCTTTATTTTCTAAAATTAAATAGGGGTTGCTTTGCGCAAAAGGTTTTAAGCAAAAAGAGAAAAACACCAAAACAAAAAGTAACTTTTTCAGCATACATAAAGTTAGCACTTTTATTTTTTAAACACTACTAAAAAGTGTTAATGTTTACTCTACATACAAAACCAAACCTTTTAAATATTCGCCTTCGGCAAAGTTTGGGGTTATTGGGTGGTCGGCAGGTTGAGAAAGATAATGCAGCACTTTTACTTTACGTCCGCTTTCAAAAACGGCAGCGGCAACGGTGTTATAAAAAAGGGCTTTATCTACCACACCCGAGCATGAGAACGTAAAAATTAATCCGTTGCTTTTAATTAAACGCAAAGCCATTTCGTTTAAGCGTTTGTAGCCTTTAAAGGCATTGTGTTTTACATCGCGGCTTTTGGCAAAAGCAGGTGGGTCTAAAACAATAATATCATACACATCTTTTTTATCTTCTAAAAAATCGAATGTATCGGCACAAAAACTTTTATGGTTGGTTAGTTTATTAAGGGCTATGTTTTTATCGGTAATTTCCATAGCGGGTTTTGATACATCTACCGAATGGACTTCCTTTGCCCCTGCTGCACAAGCATAAACCGAAAAACCACCCGTGTAACAAAATGTATTTAATACGGTTTTATTTTTTGAGTAATGAGCAAGCAAAGCACGGTTCTCGCGCTGGTCAACAAAAAAGCCTGTCTTTTGGCCTTTTTCCCAATCAATATAAAAAAGGTGTTTGTTTTCTTTTACTACGGTGTTACCTGTATCGCCCAGCATAAAACCATTGTGCAGGTTTTCGGTTAAGTGTTTAGGCAGGGTTTCTTTACTCTTGTCGTAAATGGTTTTTAGTTTGTTGCCGTATACTTTTTTAAGGGCATGTGCTATATGTTCAATATTACGATGCATGCCAATGGTGTGGCATTGCACTACTAAATGTCCATCGTAAAAATCAATAATTAAACCGGGCAAGCCATCAGCTTCGCCAAAAAACAGGCGGTACACGTTGGTATCTTTATTATCGGTCAGTTCAATAATGCCACGAAATGTATAGGCAGTGTTAATTTTAGTATACCAAAAGGTTTCGTTTATGTCAACTTCTTCAAACGATATTATTCTAACCCTAATGCTGTTTTCTACCTGGTAGTGCCCAATGCCCAAAAACTTTTTGTCGGCCGAGTAAACACTAACCGTATCGCCATCAACAGGTTTGCCTTCGGTGCTTTTTATAGCCCCCGAAAACACCCAGGGGTGGCGTCGTAGCAAGGGAGTCTCCTTGCCTTTATGAAGAAAAATTTTTGTCATACAGTTTGCAAAGATAACATCATTAATTGCGTATCTTTGACAAATTTTTTTTTATGAACGCACCTTACGCTCACAAATTTGTTTCAGAAGGTTTAACGTACGATGATGTGCTGCTTGTACCGGCATATTCAGACATACTGCCCAGGCAAGTTGAAACAAAATCTCAGTTCACTAAAGAAATTACGCTTAACGCGCCTATAGTTTCTGCAGCCATGGACACCGTAACCGAACACCGCATGGCCATTGCCATTGCACAAGAAGGCGGTATTGGGGTGTTGCACAAAAACATGAGCATTGAAGCGCAGGCACAAGAAGTACGTAGAGTAAAAAGGTCGGAAAGCGGTATGATAATGGACCCCGTTACCTTACACGAAAACGCTACCGTTGCCGATGCTTTACAATTAATGACCGAAAATAAAATTGGCGGTATACCTGTTGTAGCAAGTAACGGAACATTGGCAGGCATTATAACCAACCGCGATTTACGTTTTGAAAAAAACCATAAACGCCCCGTGCGTGAAATAATGACGCCACGTAAAAAAACCATTGTGGCGCAACACGGCATCAATTTAAAAAAGGCTGAAGAGATTTTACAAGATTATAAAATAGAGAAATTACCCATTGTAGATAAAAATGACAAGCTTATTGGCCTTATAACCTATAAAGACATCCTAAAAATTAAAGTGCGCCCAAACGCCTGTAAAGACGAAATGGGGCGACTACGTGTAGCTGCTGCCCTTGGGGTTACGGCAGATACCATGCAACGTGCCGAAGCTTTAGTTAGAGCGGGCGTTGATGCCATGATTATTGATACCGCACACGGACACTCGAAGGGTGTTATTGATATGGTTAAGCTGGTTAAAAAAACATTTAAGCATACACAAATTATTGCCGGTAACATTGCCACAGGCGAAGCCGCTTTGGCTTTGGTTAAAGCAGGTGCCGATGGCGTTAAAGTGGGCATTGGTCCTGGCTCTATTTGTACTACGCGTGTTATTGCAGGTGTAGGTGTTCCGCAACTATCGGCTGTGTTAGAAGTAGCGCATGCGCTTAAAGGCAAACACGTACCACTAATTGCCGATGGCGGTATACGCTTTAGCGGCGATATTGTAAAAGCGCTTGCTGCAGGTGCAGGCTCGGTTATGTTGGGCTCGTTATTTGCAGGCATGGACGAATCGCCGGGAGAGACTATTATTTACGAAGGACGTAAGTTTAAATCGTACCGAGGCATGGGCTCAATTGAGGCTATGCAAATGGGCTCTAAAGACCGCTACTTTCAGGATGTGGAAGATGATATTAAAAAACTGGTACCCGAAGGCATATCTGGCCGTGTGCCTTACAAAGGCATGGTATCTGAAATAATTTACCAACTAATTGGTGGCCTGCGTGCCGGCATGGGTTATTGCGGTGCTAAAGACATTAAGACTTTGCAACAAGCTAAGTTTATACGCATTACACAATCGGGTATTACAGAGAGCCACCCACACGATGTATTTATTACACGTGAGGCACCAAACTATAGCAGGAAGTAAATTACTTAGTTTTTGCTTTTAATTCTTCGCTTTTAGCAAATTCTTGTTTTGCCTTTTCGGGTTGGTTTAAAACTTTATATATATCGCCACGCCCACTATACATAAAATAGTCGTTTGGGTTTAACTCAATGCCTTTATTATACATTTCCATAGCTTTAGTATAGTCTTTTAAGTGAAAATAAGCAGACCCTATATTATAATAATAATCAATCCTTTTCGGATTTAATTCTAAAGCTTTTTTAAAATCATTTAAAGCTTCTGTGAATTTTTTCCGCTCGATATAAATCCACCCTCTTGCAACATAAGCTTTATAAGACTCATAATCGAATTCAATTTGTGTACCGTAGTCTTTAAAAGCATTTTCATCATCTTTCAATTGCCTGTAACAAAATGCCCTGTTACCATACACACTTAAATATTTTGGATTTAATTCTACTACTTTGGTATAGTCAATAATGGCTTGTGCATAATTCTCCATTTTTCCATAAGTAACACCACGATTAAAATATGCTAAACAATCATTTGGTTTTATTTTTATGGCTTTCGAATTATCACTAAGGGCTTCGTTAAATTGTTTTATTTTCAATTCAGCAAGAGCACGCTTTATATAAGCATTCCAATTTAAAGTGTCGTGTTCTATTCTAAATGTTTGGTCTTTTATAGTTAGCCTAAAAGAATAATACTTGGAAGTATCATCTACCTCTTGCGCTAACAATCTGTTTAAAAACAAAATAAAACATATTACTGTTCTTTTCATTTTTAAAGATACCAATTTGTTTATATTTATAACTGCAAATGAAAAAACTCTCAACCTTCCTCCTGTTTTTATTTTTTAATGTAGCTGTAATAGCACAACCTAGTTTTGGGGTTAAAATAAATGGTGGCGTAAGTCGTATTTCTGATAACTCGTTTAACCCTGTTTTTAGCACTCAAAAAACTTATTTTATGCCATCGGGACAAGCAGGTTTATTTTTTAGTTTGCCAATTAGAACTCACGAAGTTTTTGGAGTAGAACTATTGTTTTCACAAATTACCGGGAAAGAAGCAGAAACAGATACTGTTGGAACATTTAGCTCAAATGGAATTACTAATAAGTTATTTTCTACCAGCACTATTTCAAGAAACATCTCTTATTTAAGTCTACCGATATATTACGGCGTAAAAATTAAAAAATTTACTGTAAAAGTTGGGTTACAAGTTTCTATTGCACTTATTGGCAGGGGGCACACAGAAATGGAAAGTAATTTTTATCCTAAAAACTATTATTTAACACTATATCAAAACCCCAAATTATATATTAAAGATGCCGCTTTTGGCGAAACAGCCAGTATTACATATAACCTAAGTCCAAAATTTGCCATAGAGGCTAATTACTATTATGAGCTAAGTAACTTATACCGAAATGCTAAATTAAACGGCAGTACCCAAACCGTTTGGAAATACCAGCAAATAACCCTTGGTCTGCGCTATGCTTTTTTAAACCTCAAGAAAAAAGAGGCTGCTAAATAAACATAATTTATACATTCTATAAAGTGGTACACTGGTACAGTGGTACAGTTTCCTATAGGAAACTGTACCACTGTACCACCCACCTTATTTAAGTAAGGTTTACAAAAAGTATTTGAGAATTTAGCACGCTACGAGATTTTAAAACCCTATTTATTACCCAGTAAAAAGCGTTTGGCAACCTTTTTAAAATTGTGTTTGCTGGTAGGAAACAAAGCCTCTCCTTTGGTTATCCACGAAATACCGAAGGCTTCTAAAGCAATAGTTTCTAACCAAAATGTAAGCGGAAACGTGCCAAATAAATCATGGAATGCAGGCCACTTAATAAACAGCGTTAAAACAACAATACAAGCCAGCATAAGCCAGCCACATATTTTATAAACCAGGTTTTTTTTTGCTTTTTGCGTGCCTTTTATAATTTTTTGTCCTTGGTGTGTTTGAGGAAATAACCATATAGAAATAACACTAAGTGCTGTAAAAAATACAAAAGCAAAAAACAAGTGCAGCTCTCCAAAAATGGGGAATGGAGTGATATGAACATTGGTTACATGAATGTTGAAACCCGAATACGGAGGTTTTATAACCGTTGGATAAAAGGCTATGCCTAAACCACAAGTGGCAGCAATTTTGGTTAGTAAATTATCTTTCCAATCATAGCCCCGGTAGGTAAATAAAAAAACAGACAGAATACATAAAATGCCAACTAATACATCGCCCCTGTTGGTGTAATAATAATTACTGATAGACTTTTGTACAGAGCCCCACCCCTCTTCTTGAAACGAGCTTAGTAATAAAATAATGGGTAAAAGCATGCCGCAAACACCAATAAGTATACGTTGTTCTAAATACGAAAACACTAATTTATTTTCTTCTTCGTTTTGTTTATCGCTTTTAACCATATTGCGAAGTTTTAATAAACTGTAATTTTTGACATTATTTGATTCTTTTTCTCCGTTATAATTTTTAAAATATACGTTCCTTGAGGCAAAGTTGAAATACTAATATATGCTTGGTTTGTAAATATTTTCTTGTTGTGTACAACAATCTCCCCTATACAATTGTAAATTATTGCTTCATCTATAAGGTCAGATTTATCGTTATATTTAATTGTAAAAAATGAATTTGCCGGATTTGGGTGAATTAATAATTTAGCATTAAAATCCTTAAATTGATTAATGGAAGCCGGGTTGTTTATTAAGGGGCATGCTGTAACCGTATTTGGATATACTTCTGTATTATGACTAAAACAAACTAGGTTAGAAAAAGTTTCGAATGTAATAAGAGGCTCAAACAAACCTGCACTTCCACCAACTCCCTCAATAATATAGGTTGATGCATTTGTTTTAAATCTTTTGTGATACTTATTACCCAATAAAATAGAATCGATAGCAATAATTTTTAGCTGATTCATATACCCTAATGGTGTGTTCCAATGACAGTAAACAGAACGAACAGTATCGCCAACCTGTAAATTAAAATCATAAAGAAGTGTGTCAGAGTATCCATTGTAAATAAAAAACACCTTTTTCGCGATGGAATCCTGACGCAAGCCACAAAAATAATAGTTTACGTATGTTTCTTGCACGCAAGGTTGGCTTACCAAACCTGATAAATATATTTTATTATACTTATAAGCACCAATTATTGTATCTCCTTGCATAATATATTGGTACGAAGATGAGTAAGGTCCTCCCGTACTACAATCATTCCCATCAACCCTCCAAATAGCATTTGTGTCAGGAAAAGGTTGATACTTGTTTACTTGCGAAAAGCCGTTTATTGATATAGTCAAAAAAAGTAAAAATTGAATGGCTCGTTTATTTAGCATATGTATAAATGTAAAAAATATTTTCAACTTACTTCTAAATGACACCAAACAAAACAAGGACGGCGTGTGTCCTAAAAAGTGGGTGGTGTGGTGTAAAGGGTATAGGAAATTACACCACCCACCTAATTTAATTAAGCCCTTGTCATTTCGACAGGAGGGAGAAACCTGTATTTGCAAGCAATCTAATTCCAAATACAGATTTCTCAGTCGTGCCCTCTTCGCAATGACAGCAAACAAAAAAGGAGTCCCGATATGGAACTCCTTTTTGTTTTTAACCAATTTAAATGTTTTATGCTTTTACAGCTTTAGCAGTCATATTTCTATCAATGTTTTTGGTAACATCGTTTCTGTCTAAATCAACAACTATTGGTGTTGAAATACATAATGATGAATAAGTACCAATTACACGACCAATTAACAAGGCGAATATAAACCCGCGTATTGCATCGCCACCAAAGATGAAGATAACCAATAACACAAAGAATACAGTTAACGATGTTAAGATAGTACGGCTTAATGTGCTGTTTAATGCAAAGTTGATTAGTTTGTTACGCTCTTCGCCGTGTGCATCTGTCTTACCCGAATCAGCTAAGCGTTCGCGGATACGATCAAATACAACAACTGTCTCTGTCATGGTGTAACCCATAACGGTTAAAATAGCTGCGATGAAATCTTGCCCAATCTCTAAAGAGAAAGGCAACACTTTATCAAGGATGGTGTAGAATGATAATACAATTAACACGTCATGGAATAAAGCCACAACCGCTCCCATACCGT
>DATHOW010000254.1:0-3518 GCA_035484495.1 Bacteroidia bacterium
ATGGAGGCATAAAAATAAAGCCTTTTAGAGGGGTAACCTTAGATGCAGGATTTAGCTGGGCACGCAAGGGGCAGGTTTTACAGTATCAGCAAATTAATGGGGTAAATAATAATGCGGGCACACCCTTTATGCAAAATATACAATGGCAAAACAAATCGTTGTTGTTAAAAGCACAATACGAGATAATAAATGATGTGTTTATTTTTGCATCGTGCAATTATCAACAGATAACAGGGACGACTATTGGACTTGAAACTTATAGTCCGGCCTTTTATTATGGCAACACTACTACCGTAAATGGAGTTAGGGTGCCTACCGGCGGAAACACAATGACATTAACAGGAGGGTTAAACTGGGGGTTTTAATCTGTAATAATAACAATTACCTGTGTTAAACTTATTGAATAAGACACTTTTCTCTTTGGTATAATTTTTACTTTTCCGTAAAGATTATACATGCGGCTGATTTTACTTTTGCTATGTTTTATTGTTGTGGTTTTTGCAGGTAAGGCACAAACTATAGAAGGAAATAATGATTGTACGTATAGTAAAGAAGTTATTGTACCTTTTAATTATTCGGAAAGTGGAGTGCCCGTTAAAACTAAACATCATTTAAACCAAACGGTTTTTTATAATTATAGAGACCAGTTTTCGTACTGGTACAGGGTAATTGTAAAGGAAAATGCTACACTAAAATTTAAAGTAAGCGCAATAAATGATAGTGATGAGTATGCGGTTTATGTATACCAATACAACGAAAAAGATTTTTGCGAAAAGGTTTATTATAATAAATTAAAGACGGTAAAACCTTCTTTTTTTGTAGGAAATTTTAAAGATGACCCTTATGATTTAAGGGAGAAAACTTTTACGGCGAAAAAAGATAACGTTTATTATATATCGGTTTTAAACACATCTATAAATAATTGCGGGCATAATTTTTATTTAATAAACGAAAAAGATACGCTGAAAGTTAAAGCACTTCATTTACCCTGCAAGCGCGAATTAGTACATCTTTCGTTAAAAGAAATTTCAGTGAAAACTATTCAAAAACAACCTGATAATATTATTACAAAGATTAATGTGCCTGTTGATGTTAAGAAGGATTCTGTAAAAAAAGATATTGCTTTAGAAGCTAAAACTACGCTTGTTTTTAAAATACTAGATGCAAAGAAAAAAACAAGTGTAGATGCTAACCTTGTGCTTGTTAATGAAGCTACCAGAGAAGAGATAAACCCCAACTCGGAAAAAACCTTTCTTGTTGAAAAAGGTAAAAAATACAAAATAAAATGTACAGCCTTTGGCTACAAAAATTATGAGCAGAGCATAACAATAAATAATGAAGTTAATGTGGCTGAAGTTTTACTTGAACCTTTTAAAGTGGGCGATAACTTTGTGATGAAGAGCATTTATTTTTACCCTAATACTTATGCTTTAAAGAAAAGTTCGTCAAGTGAACTTCAAAAACTTTTAGATTATTTGTTGCAAAATGAAAACATAAGCATAGAAATACAAGGTCATACGAATGGAGACCATCGCATTGCTAAAAACAGGGCTTATAGTACACTTGGTGAGGAATGGAATTTTGAAGGAAGTGCAAAAACGCTTTCGCAAAAACGCGCCGATGCTATGAAAAACTATTTAGAAAACAATGGGGTTAAGTCGGAACGATTAGTAGCTAAAGGTTATGGGGGTAAAAAACCAATTATTAGAGACCCTCAAACGAATGAAGAGGGGCAATTAAATATTAGAGTAGAAGTGGTTATTTTAAAAGATTAGTTACTTCTTCTCAAACTTAGCAGCTTCGGCTATGGTGATTTTTTTTCTGTCGTAAGATGCAATTACAAACGCATCAGCTAAACCAATACTACGTACATAGTTTTTTGCCTGTTGTGCATCAGCAATTTTTTCGAACATGCCAATTGAGTAAGATACTCCGCCAGTGGGCATAGTTTTACCCATTATAGGGGTTAAGCCACGGAAGACCTCACTAACATTTAGGTTTTTATAAAACCCAATTTGAACTTGATACACTAAACCCATTGGTAATTCAGCATCTAAAATAACGTCTTTATCCCACTGATCGGCCGGGCGTTTCATACTTTTAGAAAAAACAGTTTCTTCAGGCTTAATTTCTGTGGCTTTGTTTTTATCGCGCCTATCAATTTGCGCGTTTATGCTATCTAATCTTGTTTTTGCATTTTTATCTTTAAGTTCAAGTTGAGCCTCATCTTGCTCTAATTTTTTTATTTCTGCTTTAATTTTCGCGGCTTTTATAGGGTCTTTTTGGGTTTTAAGGTCCGCTTCTAGTATTGAAACCTCTTTTTTATCCTCTTCTGTTTTTTGATGTAAGTGCTCATCTAACAAGGCAAAGAGATTTTGGTCTACATCAAGTTTTGTGGGTTGTTTGGCAGCTAAGGGAGTTGTTGTAGCATCCTTTTTTACTTCTTTAACTGCACAATCTTTAAAATAAAAAGAAGCATGATAGGCATCAGTACTAGCATTAGCCGAAAAAAAGATAGCTTGTTTAGCAAAATCTAATTTTTTGGCTGTATTTGTTGATTGTTGATAGGCTTTAAGTAATTTGTGCGAGCGTATGGCAAATTTTTTGGCGATATTGGCATAATCTAGCGCCATTAATTCGGAATCGGTAGCGAGAATGATTGCTGAGTCGATAGCTGTTATAGACTGTTCTATAAATATAATAGCGCTATCTACATTTTTTTCAGACAGACTTTTATTAGGCACAAAATAGGCTAGTTTAGAGAATGTGTAGGATTGATTGGCTAGTTGAGCCCCCAGAATTACATATTGCCTAGAAAGACACTCGTTTTTGCTTTGAGAATAGCCACAAAAATGAGTGAAAACTATAAAGAAATATACTACAAATAAATAAACCCGTTTTTTCATAAAAAACTCTATTCAATAAGGCTTTAAAGGTAGCAAAACATCCTAAAAACCGGATAGTTTTAAAAAAAGGTGTATATTGCAGAGTCTTAAAATCAGATATGAATAAATTGTTACAATCAAAGAGCAGAAACTATCTCAAAATAACAATTCTTTTGTGGGCTTGTATTTCAAGTTTTTCGGTATTTTCTCAAGTAATTCCAACCACATCAGATTGGGTAAACTCGGATCATAAGAAAGAAAACCTAATGGGTTTTAAGCAAGGATGGTTTGTGGGGGCTGATTTTGGCACTAATTTATTTTACGGAGCAATAACAACCTATAATAGATTCCCAAAACCTAAAGATTTTCATACTAGTTTTGGAAATGGATATAGTTTTTATGGGGGTAAAAAATTTAAATTTGGGTTAGCTGCTGAAGCGCAAGTATTTAAAGGAAATATATTAGGGTATAAAATTTCTCCACCACTTTATGAAAGAAAATTTACAGGTGATGTATTAAGTTATTCGATAAATTTAAAGTATAATTTATCGCAACTTTTTTTTAGAGAAAAACAAGACAGAAAATTTTTTAACCGACTGGGGTTATTTGCAACTGTTGGTTTTGGGCAAGTAT
>DATHOW010000255.1:0-4509 GCA_035484495.1 Bacteroidia bacterium
AGCTTTTTTTGTGTTGTGCTGCTAAGCCCTTGTGCTTAGCGAGCAAATCAAAGGGCGGTAACCAATCCAATACGATTTTTTTATCCTGCATAAAGACGACACAACAACGAAAAGAAAAAAGCATTTTAAAAGTGCGGATGAATTTTATTTTTTGGAATGTGTTTTTGATTTTTGAAAACCATGCCAAAAAATAAAATGAAGGGTTGAAATTATAAACGATTTTTTCTTTACCGCTTCGAGCCACGTTGTATGATGAAAAGCGCAAACAAAAACATTGCGCTGAAAGGCTATATACAAAAGATAAGCAAGGTTCTTGCCAAAAGATTAACCTTCTTATCTTTTGTATATAAAGCGTTGGGCAGCATAAATTTTGGCGTGCGTTTTTGTCTGCTTACAAAACCATGCCAAAATTTATGCTGTAAAAGGTGTGCCAGAATTTTCTTTTTAATTGCGCTGGAGCAACGAAAGCCACAATATTTTTGAACAATCCTAAAACACTTTTTTCTATTAATTACCTTTACAAAATACCCAAACAAAAAGTAGAAAACATGAAAACTAAATTTTTTCTGTATGCCCGCAAGTCCTCCGAAGCCGAAGAAAGACAAGCCATGTCCATCGAGGCACAACTGCATGAAATTACCGAACTGGCAAACAGAGAAAATTTAAACATAGCGGAAAGTTTTATAGAAAGTAAAAGCGCAAAAACGCCGGGTCGAAAAGAATTTAACCGCATGATTGAAAAGATACACGCAAGCAAAGAGCCTGTCGGAATTTTGGCTTGGCATCCCGACAGGCTTGCTCGCAATTCCATAGATGGCGGCCAAATTATTTACTTAATAGATACACAAAAAGTTTTTGCCTTGCGCTTTCCTACTTTTTGGTTTGAGCCAACTCCACAAGGATTGTTCATGCTGCAAGTGGCTTTCGGGCAAAGCAAATATTATTCAGACAACCTTTCTGAAAACATAAAGCGTGGCATCCGCCAAAAACTTAGGCGTGGCGAATATGGCATGAAAGCCCCTGTCGGGTACATCAATAATGCACGAACAAGAAACATCGAACCCGAACCAACAAAAGCAAAAGTTATTCAGAACTTTTTTGCCGAATTTGCACAAGGGCTTTATACCTTAGAAACAGGCAGGCATCAACTAAGTGCCTTAGGCGTAACTTGCACAAATGGAAATACCTATACGTCCTTCATGGTACATCGCCTTTTAACCAATAAAACCTATTTGGGTTTGATACTACATAAAGGCGAATTACATGAAGGTAATTTTCAGCCATTAATAGACAAGGCAACTTTTGATACGGTACAAAAAAGATTGAAGGAAAGAGCAAAGCCGAGAAAAAGCAAAAAACTACATGATTTTCCTTTTCGTGGAATGTTTAAATGTGGCGAATGCGGCGGACAGATAACAGCGCAATTTGCCAAAGGCAATGGCGGAACATATCGCTATTATCGTTGCAGCAAAAAATTCGGCACATGCAAACAAGGTTATTTGCGCGAAGATTTGCTCTTGGGACAATTAAAAGAGCAGTTTCAAAAGATTGCCATTCCGGACGATTGGGCTGAAAATATGTTGAAAGAAATTGAGATTTGGCAAAAGGAGGCACAACTGAAAACAAAATCATCTGTACAAAACGTGGATGCTAAAATCAGACTAATAGATGTGCGGATGGACAAACTCGTAAATGCGTTCTTAGATGGGTTGATTGAGAAGGAAAACTATTTAAAAAAGAAAGATGAAATCTTACGGGAAAAGTCTGATTTGAAGTTAAAGCATTCGGGTTTTGGAAATGATGGCAAAACTTGGGTCGAACCATTACGTGAATGGGTCAAGACCGCACAGCACGCAGGGAAAATGGCAAATCTGCCGATGGATTTATCCGATTTTAAGGCATTTTCTGAAAAGGTCGGGTCGAACCGTCTTTTGCAGGATAAAAAAATCGTATTGGATTGGTTACCGCCCTTTGATTTGCTCGCTAAGCACAAGGGCTTAGCAGCACAACACAAAAAAAGCTCCGACAAGGCGGAGCTTAAAAAAGGGGAAGAAAAAAAAGAACTTCCCTTATGGTGGACCCGGAGGGATTCGAACCCTCGTCCAAACAAGGAATAAAAAAGCTTTCTACACGTTTAGCACAAACTTAATTGTAGGCAAATAGCAGGTGTTTATACAAACCAACTAAAAGCTTAGCTGCTAATATTGTTTTAGTTAACAGCATTACTAAAACAACTTGCTATTTTATGATGCAACATCCCACTCGCTAAGCAAGGGCGCTAATGGGGTTGCAAAGGCTGAATTAGCTGAGCTAATTAAGCAGCCATGGCGTAGTTATTTTCGCCAATTGAAGTTTTGAGAATTATGTTTAAGGTGTTATGTTCACAACACACCACGTGCTTACAATCATACTGCTCTCGCTGTCAAAACCGGTCGGGCCCAATAAAATAAAGAACAATTACTGTTTGCAAAGCTACATAAAATTAAGCTGTTATATTTGTCAAAATTTTCTTTATGACTAAAATCAAAATAGGGGTGCTTCGCGAAGAAAAATCTCCACCCGATATGCGTGTGCCACTAACCCCACTTATTTGTGCCGAGTTAACCAAGCAGTATCCCGATTTAGAAATATATGTACAACCAAGTGCTATCAGGTGTTATCACGATAGCGAGTACACAGCCTTTGGCGTTACGCTAAAAGAAGACGTATCTGACTGCGATATTTTAATGGGCGTAAAAGAAGTGCCTTACGATAAGCTTATCCCAAACAAAAAATATTTTTTCTTTTCGCATACAATAAAAAAACAGCCGCATAACACCAAGCTAATGCATGCCCTAATAAGCAAGCAAATAGAAATGATAGATTATGAAACCCTTACCGATAAAAACCACAACCGCATTATTGGTTTTGGACGTTACGCAGGTGTAGTAGGGGCATATAACGGTATTTTGGGTTATGGGTTAAAGTACGATTTGTTTCGTTTAAAGCCTGCCAATAAATGCCGCGATAGAGCCGAAATGGAAGAAGAATTAAAACGTGTAAAACTACCTAACATAAAAATTGCTTTAACAGGTGGTGGGCGTGTGGCTAATGGTGCTATCGAAACTTTATCTGCACTGCGCATTCGTAAAGTAACGCCCGAAGAGTTTTTAATGAGTTCGTTTCGCGAGCCTGTTTATTGTCAGCTTAACCCCCGCGATTATGTAGAGCGCGAAGGCGACCACAATTTTGATTTAAATGATTTCTTTAAACACCCCGAACATTTTAACAGCAAGTTTGTACCCTATACTAAGGAGACCGATTTGTTTATATCTGCCCATTACTGGGACCCACGTTCGCCAAAAATGTTTACCACGCAGGATATTAAAGCAAATGATTTTCATATAAGCGTTATTGCCGATATTACTTGCGATATTGATGGCTCGGTGCCAACCACCATACGCTCAACTACCATTGATAAGCCATTTTATGGCTACAATATGAAAACCGATAAAGAAGATTTAGCTTTTACAAAAGATACCATTTGCATTATGGCCGTAGATAATTTGCCTTGCGAATTACCACGCGATAGCAGCGATGATTTTGGGAAGGATTTAAAAGAACGTGTAATTCCTCACTTAGTAGGTGCTGATGCCGATGCTGTTATTGAGCGCGCTACTATTTGCAAACAAGGTAAACTAATGCCAAACTTTAATTACCTGAGCGATTACGCTTTTTCAACTACTACAAAAGGCGTTAATTAACAAAATCCTGTTAGTCATTAACTAGGCTTTTAACTTTATTAAAAAGGGGGTAGACTTTATTTTGAGTATTTTTGCTTCATGCAAAAAATACTTGTGCTGCTTGTTTTTATGGTTTGTCTTTTAAAGACGGTAACAAGTAATGCACAATCCGATTCTGTTTCAACATTTAAACCTGCCGAAAAAAAACTTATACTCTGTAAAATAAAAATGCAGGATGGGGCGGTGTACACAGGTTTTATCGAAAAACAAACCGACTCATTACTATTTGTAAAAAGCGGCTCAGGTGTTTTAATTCATGTGCCAAAAAAACAAGTACAAAGCATCGATGTTGTTGATGGACACACTACTAAAGATTCTACCGGAAACGTAACCTTTCACATGCCTGCTATTGCTCACAGTTATTATGTAACAACCAGCAATGCATTTCTTTTAAAAAAGGGCGAGGTTTATGGCAGCTCAGCCGATTTTGCTTTTTATAATATCAACTACGCTTTCAATCAAAATTTTTCATTGGGCATTTCATCAGCTATTGTAGCTGCTCCTATTATGTTGCATGCAAAAGCAAATTTCGAAGTGTCGCGTAAACTCTTCATTGGTTTAGATGGTGTTTTTGGTAGTGGCTCATGGCTATCGCCTAAAAGCTATGGCGGCGGTGGGGTTATTAAATTAACCTATGGCGATTTTAAAAGTAATTTTACCGTGTTTGGCGGTTATGGCGATGTAGATTATTTTGCACAAGTGCGAAGAGGTAGAGGAAGACGTGGAG
>DATHOW010000256.1:0-6871 GCA_035484495.1 Bacteroidia bacterium
AGGTACAACAGGTGCTGAGTTTGGCATTAAGCAATAGCGTATATCTTCTTTTAAATTAAGCTTGGCAAAACGTTCTTTATGCATCGAGTAGTTTAAAAATTTGGTTGGTTTTTCTTTACCAATTTCATACAAGTATTTTAAAGCTAAACAGCCATCACCTAAACTGTAGTTTTTACTTTTATCTAGTATCTGTTGGGTAACAGCCCCTGCAAAAAGTGAGTCTTCTAAATTAAATTTGTTTTTCCAGCCCGAGCATAAAAGCAACACGTTTCTGTTTTGTTTAATAAGCCAATCGCATAAAGCATCTATGTTTAAAAAAGATCCTATCACAACTTTATAGGCTTGTCGGGCAGCTTCAATGGCTTGTGTGCCATTGGTGGTAGTAAGTGCAATGGTTTTGCCTTTTACGTGCTCGCCCATATAATCGTAAGGCGAGTTTCCAAAATCAAAGCCTTCTAATTTAATGGCGTTTCTTTCAGCACCGGCAAGCATGCCTTGTTGTTTATACAGCAAGGCTTCCTCCACACTTGCTACCGGAATTATTTTTTCGGCACCATTGGCAAAGGCAACACATATAGCCGATGTGGCTCTAAAAACATCAATAACAACTACGATACTTTCGGTATCGGCATACACAGGGTACAAGTACGGAGAAAAACAAGCGTCTATTTTTAGTTGACCCATATAAATTTTTTAAGCACGTTCAATAATAACTGCATAACCTTGTCCAACGCCAATGCACATAGTTACCAAAGCGTATTTTTTATTTTGTTTATGTAACTCTAAAGCAGCCGTATTTAAAATACGTGCCCCGCTCATGCCCAGTGGGTGACCAATAGCAATAGCACCGCCATTAGGGTTGATACGAGCATCATCATCAGCTAAACCCCAGGCACGTATACAAGCTAAACTTTGTGCAGCAAATGCTTCGTTTAGTTCAATAATGTCCATGTCTTTCATGGTTAGGTTAGCGCGTTGTAGGGCTTTTTTAGCAGCCTCAATAGGGCCAATGCCCATAATGCGAGGCTCAACACCTGCAACACCCATTGATACAACACGCGCTAAAGGTTTTAAACCAAATTGTTTTATGCCCTCGTTAGATGCTAATAATAAAGCAGCTGCCCCATCATTTAAACCCGATGCATTTCCTGCGGTAACTGTTCCGTCTTTTTTAAAGGCCGGTTTTAGTTTAGCCAAGGTTTCTAAAGTTGAGTGTGGTTTTATAAATTCGTCAGTATCAAATATTTTAGGGTCGCCCTTTTTTTGTGGAATACTTACTGCAACTATCTCTTCAGCTAACCTGCCTGATTGTTTTGATTTTGAAGCTTTTAAGTGTGAGTTAACAGCAAATTTATCTTGGTCTTCTCTGTTAATTTTATATTGCTCGGCAACGTTCTCGGCAGTATCGCCCATGCTATCAACCCCATACATTTCTTTCAGTTTTGGGTTAATAAAACGCCAGCCAAAACTGCTGTCAAACATTTGGGCATCTCTGCCAAAGGCCGAACTTGTTTTGCTAATTATCCAAGGGCCGCGGGTCATGTTTTCAACACCACCACCTACATATAACAAACCATCGCCAAGCATCAAACCGCGTGCAGCTTCCATACAGGCATTAAGCCCCGATGCGCATAATCTATTCACTGTTTGTCCCGATACATTAATGGGATAACCCGCCATCAGTAAAGCCATACGAGCCACGTTGCGGTTATCTTCGCCGGCTTGGTTAGCACAGCCAAGTATAACATCTTCAATAGCAGCAGGGTCTATTTTAGGGTTTCTCTTTAATAATTCTTTTAGTACAAGTGTTGCTAAATCATCTGGGCGTACTTCGCTTAACGAGCCTCCAAAATTACCTATTGGGGTGCGTATGCCATCTATTATAAATGCTTCGTGTTTCATAGTTTTTATGCGTTTAAATGCCTTTATTTTCCATAGGAATAAAACTGTTGCAAATTTAGCCTTTATTCTTATTTTTGCTTGCTTTTTTGCATGAGTAAAATAAAATACAAGTTTAACACCAAAAGCCTTACCTATGAAAAGGTTCATACTACGTGGAAAGAACGTGGCCTGAAATTCCTATCATATTTGGCTACGGGTACTGTATTTGCTACCATTACTATATTTTTAGCCTACAGGTTTTTAGACTCGCCCAAAGAGAAAAAACTACACCGCGAAATTGAGAAACTAGAGCTTGAGTACGATTTATTGAGCCAAAAAATGAGCCTCGCTCAGTCGGTTTTAACTGATTTGCAGGATAGGGATAACAACATTTACCGCGTTATTTTTGAGGCTGAGCCTATACCAAGCAGCATACGTAAAGCGGGTTTTGGCGGTAGCGACCGTTATAAAAACCTGGAAGGATTTGAGAGTACCGAGCTTATGCAGGAGACTTCTAAAAAGCTGGATGTGCTTTTAAAACAGCTTTATATACAATCAAAATCGTTTGATGATGTGTTGAAACTGGCGCATAACAAGGAGCAGATGCTAAATTCTATTCCGGCTATTATGCCCATGAACATTAAAAACATGATTCATCAACCGGGGGGGTTTGGTTGGCGTACACACCCAATTTACAAAACACAGGAAATGCACCCGGGCATGGATTTCCCTGCTGCTGAGGGCACACCTATTTATGCCACCGGCGATGGCGTTATAGCGCAAGCTGATGCTATGATGCAGGGTTATGGTAACCATGTTATTATTGACCATGGTTTTGGTTACCAAACCTTATACGGACACATGAGCCAAATTAAAGTGCATGCCGGACAAAAAATTAAACGTGGCGAATTGGTTGGGTTGGTTGGTAGCACGGGTTTAAGCACCGCACCGCACTTACATTACGAGGTTATAAAAAACAATCAAAAAATTAATCCTATCAATTTTTACTATAACGATTTAAGTCCTGAGCAGTATCAGCAAATGCTGCAACTTTCACAGCAATCAACGCAGTCGTTCGACTAATATATGTCCGCACCCAAAATTAGTTTTAACACAGCCGTTGCCATTGTTGTAGCCAACATGATTGGAACAGGCGTTTTTACCAGCATAGGTTTTCAGGTTTTAGGCATACAATCGGCCTTTGCAATTGTTATGCTTTGGGTTGTTGGTGGTATTATGGCTTTGTGTGGTGCTTTGGTGTATGGCGAGGTTGGCGCGGCTTTCCCACAATCAGGTGGCGAGTATAATTATCTCTCAAAACTATACCATCCTGTGGTTGGTTTTTTAAGCGGTTGGGTTTCATCTACCGTAGGTTTTGCAGCCCCTGTGGCTTTGGCATCAATGGCATTGGGCAAATATGTAAATAGTGTTTTTGCAGATATTAATCCAACGGTAATTGCATTAATTGTTGTGCTAATTATAACAGCCATACATGCTACCAAC
Source organism: Bacteroidia bacterium (assembly GCA_035484495.1). Taxonomy (GTDB): domain Bacteria; phylum Bacteroidota; class Bacteroidia; order B-17B0; family Aurantibacillaceae; genus PALSA-968. The sequence goes on from DATHOW010000256.1 coordinate 3,385, forward strand.
ATTAAAACAGGTGCTACTTTTCAGCGTTATGCTACTGCTTTAAAAATTGCTTTTGTAGGTGGTTTTATTGTTTGTGGTTTTATTTTTGCCAAGCCAACACACATTATTTCATTTCTGCCTAATAGCAATTCGGCTAGCGATATATTTGCTAACGCAGCTTTTGCGGTTTCTTTATTTTGGGTATCCTATTCGTATAGCGGATGGAACGCAGCAGCCTACATAACCGGCGAGATAGAAAACCCACAACGTAATTTACCAAGGTCGTTACTGGTGGGCACTTTAATAGTTAGTGTGTTGTATGTATTACTAAACATGTTGTTTCTTTATTCAACCCCGGTAGATGATTTAAAAGGGCAAATAGAAATAGGCCACATTAGCGCCACACACATATTTGGCGCACAAATGGGCAATGTAATGAGCATGATTATATCATTACTCCTTGTATCATCTATCAGTGCTATGATATTGGCTGGGCCACGTGTTATTTCAGCAATTGGTGCCGATGTAAAGCCCCTAAACTTTTTTGCCACTAAAAACAAAAACAATGTGCCTTATGTAGCGGTTATATTTCAATCAGTGGTATCGGTAGTGTTAATTTTAACCGCCCAGTTCAATCAGGTGCTAGAGCTGATAGGCTTTACGCTAACGCTTTTCACCACCCTTACCGTGTTTGGGGTGTTTATTTTGCGTAAACGAAGCACAACTGCATCTTTAAGCTACAAAACATGGGGTTACCCTGTTACGCCTATCTTATTTCTGCTAATCAATGGTTGGATACTGTACTATGGCTTCACTTCTAAAATAGAATCCTCAATTTATGGCCTTTTAATAGTGCTGGCAGGGCTTCCTATCTACTTTTTGGGTAAACGAAAGTAAAACTTGGTTTTAGCTAAGTGTTAAAATTTAGTTTTTCGGGCTAAAAATCAAACAATTAAAAAAAATAACTTTAATAGCCCAAGGGTTTATGGTATATTTGTCGCCCATCTCTCAGGGAAGGTGGACATTAAAAATTAACAATTATAAACCCCTCTGTTGTACCCTGATATAACAGATACAAGTAAAGTAAAATGACAGAAACACAAAATGCAACTACAACTGCCGATTTCGATTGGAGCTTGGTTGGTAAAAAACAAGATGCTTACTCAGCAACTGACCGCCAACGCCTTGAAGATTTGTATGAAAAAACACTAAAAACCGTTGTAAACCTTGAAGTAATTGAAGGAACTGTGGTAGCCGTTAACGCTCGCGAAGTAGTAGTTAACATTGGTTACAAATCAGACGGTGTTATTCCTCGTAACGAATTTAAATACAATCCGGATTTAAAAGCCGGAGACAAAATTCCTGTATTCGTAGAACAACAAGAAGACGGTAGCGGACAACTTATTTTATCTCACAAACGTGCACGTGCAACTGCATCATGGGATAAAGTTTGTAAAGCGCTTGAAACTGATGAAATTATTAAAGGATACGTTAAATGCCGTACTAAAGGCGGACTTATTGTTGACGTATTTGGAATTGAAGCCTTTTTACCGGGCTCTCAAATCGACGTAAAACCTATTCGTGATTACGATATTTACGTTGGTAAAACAATGGAATTTAAAGTTGTAAAAATTAACAACGAATTTAAAAACGTTGTTGTATCTCATAAAGCGCTTATTGAGGCTGAACTTGAAACTCAAAAACGCGACATCATCTCTAAACTTGAAAAAGGACAAGTACTTGAGGGTACTGTTAAAAACATCACTTCTTACGGTGTGTTTATTGACCTTGGTGGAGTTGATGGTCTTATCCACATTACTGACCTTAGCTGGGGTCGTATTTCTCATCCAGAGGAAATTGTTAAATTGGATGAGAAAATCAACGTGGTTATCCTTGATTTTGATGACGACAAAAAACGTATCGCCCTTGGTTTAAAACAATTATCTTCTCATCCTTGGGATGGACTTAACACCGAACTTAAAGTTGGTGATAAAGTAAAAGGTAAAGTAGTTGTTTTAGCTGACTACGGTGCATTTATTGAAGTACAACCGGGTGTTGAAGGTTTAATTCACGTAAGTGAAATGAGCTGGAGCCAGCATTTACGTACTGCTCAAGATTTCTTAAAAGTTGGGCAAGAAGTAGAAGCTGTTGTGTTGACTTTAGACAGAGAAGAGCGTAAAATGAGCTTAGGTGTTAAACAATTAACTCCTGATCCTTGGTCGTTCATCACTACTAAATATCCAAAAGGTTCTCGTCACACTGGTACCGTTCGTAACTTCACTAACTTTGGCGTATTTGTTGAGTTAGAAGAAGGTGTTGATGGTTTAGTACATATCTCTGATTTATCTTGGAGCAAAAAAATAAAACACCCATCTGAGTTTACTAAAGTAGGCGACAAAATGGATGTATCTGTACTAGAAATTGATGCTGAAAACCGTCGTTTATCATTAGGACACAAACAATTGGAAGAAAACCCATGGGATGTATTTGAAACTATCTTCACCGAAGATTCAGTACACACCGGTACAGTTCTTTCTGTAAACGATAAAGGTGCTGTAATTGGTTTACCATACGGAGTAGAAGGTTTTAACCCAAGCAAACATTTAATTAAAGCTGATAAAAAACAAGCTCAGGTTGAAGAAGTGCTAGAGTTTAAAGTGATTGAGTTTAATAAAGATTCTAAACGTATCGTAGTATCACACGCTCGTACGCACGAAGAAGAAAAACGCGCTCACGAAAAAGCTGAGAAAGTTGCTAAAGCCGACGAAAAAGAAGAAACCAAAAAAGCGGTTAAAAAAGTAAAAGATACACAAGAGAGAACAACATTAGGTGATATCTCTGCGTTATCTGATTTAAAAGACAAAATGGACGCTAAAAAATAAGCGACCTAAAAATAATCCTTGTGGCATGCCAGCTGCAAGGTTTACTAAAAACGCAATGCTGCTGTTTTTAGTTTTTTGAGAGGAAAGAGCCGTACTGAAAAGTGCGGCTTTTTCTTTTAGGGTTATTGAAGAAAAAATTAGCTTGTTGTCATTTCGAAGGAGGCACGACTGAGAAATCTGTATTTGGGATTTGATTGGTTGCAAATAAAGATTTCTCCCTCTGGTCTAAATGACAAGCGTAAATTAAATGCGGTACGAATTAAGGAATTAATTCAGTTTAAAATAAGTAGATGACATATTAGCTATTTCGTTACCATAAGCTAATGATGCCGTAGCAGCAGGCGATGGTGAGTTTATAACATGCACCGCACGGTGGCTGTATTCTATTTTAAAATCGTCAATCATTTCGCCTTCGGGTGCCAAAGCCATAGCACGTATGCCGCAACGGGCAGCCACAATATCATCGGATTCTAAACTTGGTATAAGCTTACGCAAACGGTTTAAAAAATAGGCTTTAGAGAAAGCACCTCGGTACTCATCTAAGCCAAAGCGCCAGTGTTTTTTAAAGAATTTCCAGGTGCCACCAAACGTAAACGCATTCAATGTATCTTTTAATGAGAAAGCCG
>DATHOW010000257.1:0-3455 GCA_035484495.1 Bacteroidia bacterium
TTTACTAAATTTTATTTTTGGATTAGAGAAATTAACCTCTCTCTCATTCTGTGCCGGAATTAAATGAATATGTGCATGAGGCACTTCAAAACCCAAAACAACTGATGTTACACGTTTACAAGGCACTGCTTTTTTTATAGCAATGGCAACTTGTTTAGTAAATTGCATTAACTGCAAATAAGTTTCATTATCCAAATCAAACAAATAATCTACTTCCTTTTTTGGAACTATTAAGGTGTGACCTTCCGATAAAGGATTTATATCTAAAAAGGCAAAACAATGCTCATTTTCAGCTATTTTATAACAAGGAATATCGCCTGCAATTATTTTAGAAAAAATACTTGGCATTTTATACACTAATGGCCATTATTTCAAACGGAATAACACCTGCGGGTACGGTAACATCAACCTTATCGCCTACTTTTTTACCCATTAAGCCCTTGCCAATTGGCGAATCAACCGAAATTTTGCCTTCTTTTAAATTTGCTTCGCTTTGTGTAACTAAAGTATATTCAACTATCTGATTGGTTTTAGTATTTTTTATTTTCACTTTGGTTAAAATAGAAACCTTTGACGCATCTAAAGAACTAGCATCTCTTAAGCGAGCGTTAGATAAAGTATCTTCTAATTTAGCAATGCGAGCCTCTAACATGCCCTGAGCTTCTCTGGCCGCATCGTATTCGGCATTTTCGCTTAAATCACCTTTGTCGCGTGCCTCGGCTATTTGCTTAGTAATACTGGCGCGTTCTTTGGTCTTCAAAAAATGAAGCTCTTCTTGTAATTTTTTTAACCCTTCTTCGGTAAAGTAGGATATGTTTTGTTGTTGAGACATGTTGTATCTTTTTAAATATAGAAACCCGCCATTTTGGGGCGGGCTTCTAGCACAAATTTAAGAAATAATTGTTACGATTACAAATTTACTCTAAATCCAAAGGTGTTTACACCCGAAAATGAACTTGTAAAGCGGTATGAATAATCTATACCAAAACTAGACTTTTTATCTTTTCCGAAAGGAATTTGGAAAGTAGCTCCTGCGCTAGGTCCAGTAAATACAGTTGAAGAAAGAGATGTACCTATGTTTTTTTCATAAGTATAACCACCACGTAATCTGATGATTTTTCTAATTCCTAACTCCATGCCAAGTGTATATTGGTCATTAGTAAATGAGTTAGAAGTAAAGTTTCCGGCAACAGTTAGTCTGTAGTCTTTTTTCAAACCTGAAGAATCTTTAGTTAAGTAAAAATCATACGCTAAACCAATGTTTAGTAAAGAAGGTAACTCAAATGAAGCTGCTTTGTTTTCGAAAGAGGCCGTGTATCCGTTTACAGAACTGTTATACTGAGATCCGTTTAAGATATTTGCATCAAAAGCTAAACCATCACCACTATAGCTCATTTTTGGCCCTACATTACGTAAAGCTATACCAAAATGCACTTGATCGTACTTACCTGTATGATATTGTACACCTGCATCAACCGCTACTCCTGTTGCGTGAACGTTGGCAATTTGCTCTTGAATAAGGCGAATAGTTGCTCCTCCATAAATATTATCAGAAAAACCTTTTGCGTATGATAAACCAATATTAATAAACGAAGGATTAAAAGTTCCTAAACCACCTTCAGGATTATCAACCGTAGTAATAGGAATGTTTCCTGCGCTTAAAGACATTACGTTTAAACCAATACAACCAGTTTCTCCAACGTGTTGCGAAAAACCAAAGTTATTTATGTTTATGCCCGAACCACCTAACCAATTAGTGTGACTAAAAACAACTTCTGTTTTACGAGTAAAAGCCATACCTGCAATGTTAGAAAACATAGATTCTAACCCACGTACACAAGAGGTGTTTGCGTTACCCCAACCGCTTGAGCCGGCATAAGGGTTTATCAATAATTCTTGCGCACCAGCAGAACCACCCCTATCAGGGTTACCTGCATAAGAACTTACAGGAATTGCAGCCACTGCTATTAGTAAGGTGCTCGATATTATTTGTTTTAATTTCATATTCATAGTTCTTTATTATTAAACCTTAATAAGATTGTAAATCGTAAGGGCGCATAATGCCATACCATTTAATAATCCTTTCACCAATGCCCGGTGCATCTATATGTAATACATATAAACCGCTGGCAATTTGTACATTAGCTGTGTTATGTAAATCCCAATTTAAGTACGTATCACTATTATCTTTACTAAGTGTTCTTATTAAAGTACCAGATAACGTATATATTTTTATTGTACACTTAACCGGTAGGTTAATAATTTTAACCTCTAAGTCGATACGTTTTTGCTCGTATCCACTATGCGCATAATAAGGGTTAGGAACAATATTAATTAAAGCTAAAGCAGCTTGAGCAGTACCTGCTTGATACGTACTGGCTACTAAATCGTTAGTGCTAAACGAGTACATAGGGAAGTTGCCATTTTGTGGGCTACTTAAAACATCAGCAGGTACATCTGCAGCTAAATTACTGCTTAACGGTGTAAATGTATATGTATTAGCGGTGAATAAACTACCAGCAGCAACTGTGTGACTTGTATTAGCTGAAGATGTAACAGTAGATAAGCCATACCTAAAAGGTTTGGTTACCCTTATTTTTACTTTAGCATCTCCAGGTATGTTATGAGGATCCTTAATATTTGCAGATGATAAAGGCATTGTTACCCACATAATATCTTTAAATAACTCTGCTATTACCGCCCATTTATTTTGTTTCATAGCTGGAAAATAAACTGTAGCTGGCGCATTATAATTTCTAGGCCAGCTAGGTAAGCCAGTTAACATTTGATAAGCTGTTTGACCAGCATCATAACGTCCAACATCAGCAGGAAGTGTACCTGTACCTCCTGTGCCTCCTGTAAATGAAAATACACCATCCGCATTATGTCCTAAAACATAAACAAAGTGTCTACCGCCAAAAACAGGGTTACCATTATCATCTAATATAGTACTAGTAGGATTCCAAACCATATCGTTACCATTGTTACCACTCGGTAAAGAATCTGCTGAGTTTTCAGAAAAAATCATATTTAGACGTTCGCCTGTTTCTATATTAATGGCGTATCCTGGAAACCAACCCATACTACTATCGGCTGTTAATGAACCCTCGGCTGCATTAAATCCAGAGTCGTTACTATTTTTACCGCTTTTATCAACTGATTTCGCTCTACGTAATTGCCATTTGTAAGGCAAATTAGTATGAATGTCCTTATTTGTATTCATATCGATAACAGGGCAACGAGTCCATTTGCTTGGATCGCTTGTAAATACAATATCAACGCTGCTTAACAATCTGGTATCACAAACTGGAGCAAGGTCATTTAATATAGCACCAGCCTGCGGATTGCCTCCAAAAGTTATCCCAGGGAATTGAGCATTTGGATTAAGCATTCTAAATGGAGCCCAAGTACCTCCAACTACACTTTCCCATACTTGACCCCGGTCAGCAAAAACA
>DATHOW010000258.1:0-2075 GCA_035484495.1 Bacteroidia bacterium
TTATCTGATGCTGCCATTAATCAATTAGAACCTTTGTTAACTTTTACAGGAGATAATAACCAGTCAATTACATTTTTAAAAACATATCTAAAAGATTCTGCCATTGGTTTAAAAGGAATTGAAGAAATAGAACAAATAACCAATTCAATAAATCAATCAGGTCTTTCAGCTAAATCAAAATTTGAAATTGATTTAACCCTTGCACGTGGTTTAAATTACTACACAGGCGCTATTTTCGAAGTAAAAGCTAACGCAGGTACATTTACACCAAGCATTACAGGTGGTGGTAGATACGACGATTTAACGGGTATTTTTGGTTTACCAAATATGAGCGGGGTTGGTATATCCTTCGGTATCGATCGTATCTATGATGTAATGGAGGAGCTTAATTTATTCCCTCCCGAAAAACTAAATACACAGCACACCCAATTACTTTTAATGCACATGGGCGAGGCTGAACAGCAACATGGCTTACAAATGCTTTCTGCTTTAAGAAAAGAGGGGATAAGGGTTGAATTATATCCCGATGTAACCAAAAAAATGAATAAGCAATTTGATTATGCTACTAAAAAAGACATTCCTTATTTAATTGTTATTGGCTCTAATGAAATGACGGAGCAAAAATATACCCTTAAAACTAAAGACGAAAAGTTTGAGAAGCTAAACGTGAAAGAAGTGATTGCGAAAATTAAAGGCTAGTGTAATGCCACTAAAAAAAATAAAGTATAACTACCGTAAAGTTAAATATGTGTTGTATAAAGAAACACTTATTGATACCAAAGAGCATATACTAACTTTTTTAGGCGCATTTTTTGGCATTGGCATTATAGGTTTTATAAATAGCAAGTATCTTCTTTTAAACGATAATTTATTTTTAATTGGCTCTTTTGGTGCTTCATCTGTACTTATTTATGGTATAATTAATAGTCCTTTAGCACAGCCCCGTAACTTAATTGGTGGACATGTAGTTTGCGCATTAGTAGGTGTAACCATTCATAAACTTTTACCTAACGAAACCTGGTTAGCAGCTGCTTTAGCTGTTTCAACTGCTATTGTTGCTATGCAAATTACAAAAACCTTACACCCTCCGGGCGGTGCTACGGCTTTAATTGCAGTTATTGGCAGCGAAAAAATTAAAGCACTAGGTTATATATATGTTTTAAGTCCGGTACTTACAGGTGTTTTAATTTTATTTATTGTAGCTTTAGTTTTTAATAACATTACCAAGTACCGCACTTATCCCATTTCACGACAAAAAAAATGATAAAGAAACTTTCTATTTTACTTTTATGTTTTCTGGTTGTCGGTAAAGTTTCTGCTCAAAAATCAATAAAAACTAAAAAATCTGTTTACATAAACATAAATATCGACCTTGTTTATAAAAATAAAGCGGGTAATGATTTATTAGACTCAAACAACGATATTCATTTCTCTAAAAAAGACATTACCATTTATAATATTGAGAAAGTGGAGAAGGTAAAAGTAAATAAACCTAAAATGGATTACCCAAACAATCATTTTATGTATCGGGATGATGCCACTAGTACAAACCATTTGCGTGTATTTTTAGAAGCAGAAGAGGTTTTAATTCAGTTAAACCCCACTACAACCGATACCATTAAATGTACCATCAAAAAAACTAAAGGCAACACACATCTTACAAAAGTGTGGTATAATGGCAAACCTGTTTGGGAGTTTGGTAAAGATGTATCTCAAGTAATTACCATTACTAAGTAGCAAAAATTACGGGGCTTTTTTGTACATTTGCCTAATAACATTTTAAATTTATTAGTCATGCCGGTTATGGAAGCTACAAAATCGAAATCAGAAACATTAATTGCCTTAGAAGATAAATACGGAGCGCACAATTACCATCCATTACCTGTTGTTTTAGATAGGGGAGAGGGTGTTTTTGTTTGGGATGTTGAAGGCAAAAAATACTACGATTTCCTGTCGGCTTACTCGGCTGTAAACCAAGGGCATTGCCATCCAAAAATTACTTCAGTGTTTATTGCACAGGCTCAAAAACTGGCTTTAACCTCTCGTGCTTTTTATAACAGCGCTTTAGGCGAGTA
>DATHOW010000259.1:0-4326 GCA_035484495.1 Bacteroidia bacterium
AATTATCCACAAAGAAGCTACATTAAGTGAAGAACAAAAAACTAAACTTATAAAGTGGGCAGAAGAAAGTATACTTGTTCTGCAAGATACTTTAAAGAAGTAAGTTAAATAATAAAGAGCGCACTGTTTTTATCAGTACGCTCTCTTTGGTTTTTTCTAATGTATGCAGGTTGCTTCTACGACTCTAATATCTAATTGTATTTGAGTTAAATTTCTAATTACACCCCCTAACGGAACATGATAAAAATTAAATTCTTCCCAAGGAATAATATGCCCATCGCCATTAACATCTTTTGTGCCAGCTGTGTTTATCATGCCAAAACTATTTTTTTTGTAAACGGTTTTTATGAAATTAGTATAGGCGTTTAACTCTTTTTTTAAATCTAATAGTATTGAATTTGCTTGATCATCATCATTAAAAAAGAAATGAGTTGGTTTATCATTATTATTTGCATTAGGTGTTAATAATGCTGTATAATCAATTTTATCTAAGTTTTTTCTTTCTATGGCATTAATAAGATCTAACTTGATTTTTTCAATTTTGACACACAAGTCATTACTTTTTTTCTTCACTTCAAGTATTTCTTTTTTTGTATTCGCACTATCGGCTAAGAGTTTTTGGTGCGAAATGTCATTTTCCTCAGTTAAATAATCACGTGTTGCAACTATATCTTGATTGGCATAAAAATTCGCATAATCTAACATGGTCATAGATCTTAAACTTGTTAAAGTAAATAGCATTCCGGTTGCACCTACTAGCATAATTGTGGTTACAATGGTGTTCGCTTTTGTTTCTGGTTTTCGTATCCCTGTAAAAAAATATAGAGGGATAAACAGAAAAATTGAACATCCAATACTTACGAGCCATAATACATTGCCTCCTGGCCAATGCATAACTTTAAATAAGGTCGACACACAAAGTAAGATGCCAAGTAATGTACCTACTCCAATAACTGCTTTGCTTTGTGTAGTAGTTGGTTCTTTTACTTTTAGCAAAAACATAAGTGGAAGGAAAACAAAACTTAATGTTACTATACCAAGCAATAGTAGCACAGCCGATCCGGGCCAGTACATAATTTTAAAAAATGCGCCGAATAAAAGTGCAGTTACGGAAATTGTTCCGCTAATAATCATTGATTTTTTCATGACGTAATAGTTTTTAATGGTTAATAAAATGATGGTTTCTTCTTCTATCTCCCACAGTTCATGTTTGCAAAATTGCTTTACTGTTTTCTGATAAAAGTCCTCAAAGTCATCACCCTCTTTGAGGTTTTGTTCAATGATGCAACAAATATGATCAAGGAGGTTTAACTGCAGGTCCTCCATCTCAACGCCATTACGTCTAATATCGTTGAGGATATATTCTATTTGTTGCTCACTAAGGTTATACACTACTAGGTAGTTTTAGTTTGAATATCTAATAAAAATTTCATAGTGCTTATAAAATCGGCAAACTCATTTACCTTTTCTTTCGATTTTGTTTTACCGTCTTTACTTAACGAGTAGTATTTTCTTACTCGCTTACCAATATATTCTGTTTCTGTTGTAAGTAGCCCTTCTGCCTCTAAAGCATGAAGGGTAGGGTACAGGGCACCTTCGGTTAACTGAATTTTATCACCTGTAAGCTCTTTTACAGTTTGTGTAATTTCGTAACCATACATACGCTTATTATCTGCAAGCAGTTTTAGTATGATTGTTTTAAGTGTTCCTTTAATTAATTCTGATGAAAAAAACATGGTTTTATATTTACTTAATACAAATATACATTATTGTTTAATGCATAAGAAACAGATGTATATAAAATACGCTTAACTAATTGATAATTAGTTACATTAAATTTTATAAAATAAATTTTTTAAGTATTTTTTGCTGGAAATGAAGTAACTACTGAGTATTTTTTCTTGTTATAAGAAATGTTTTTAATCAATTTTTTAGCTTCAGGTAACTCAAAAACTTCTTTCAGGTTTCTAATTTTTGCAAACGGTACGCCATGCTTAGTACATTCTTTTTGCAGATAAGTTAAGCTTTGTTTTTTTACTTCTTTGTTTAAAATAGTAAATATTTTTTTCCTGTTTATAACACGTAGTTGATTACTAACATAGTTTTTATTGCTGCTAACATCTACAATATGCAATAACTCACACAGTTTTGCAAACTGTCCATCGCTGCCAATGGCAAAAGTATCGGTATGATTATCTTTGGTTATAAAAGTTTCTCCGTAAGGTGCTATATTAGGATGTAACGAACCTGTTGGTTGCGGAATGTGCTTGGCTACTAACCAATTTGTTGCTTGGTTAGCCAACGAAGCAACCGCCACATCAAATAAGGAAACAGAAACATAACTCCCTTTTTTTGTTTTCTGTTTTTTTAATAAAGCAAGTAGTATGGCTTCTTTTAAATGGTGTGCAGCTAAAATGTCAATCATAGCAACCGGCATTTTTAATGGCCCACTATCTTTAGTGCCGTTCATGCTCATAAAGCCACTCTCTGCTTGCAAAATTAAATCGTAGGCTACACGCTCATCTGTGTCTGAAAAGCCTTGTATGCCGGCATAAATTAATGTGGGGTTTATTTTTTTAAGTGTTGCGTAATCAAGTTTCAGTTTTTTATCGTCACCTTTTTTATAGTTTGCAATTACTATATCCGCATATTTAATTTGCGCTATACATTTTTTGTAATCGGCATCATTGCTTACATCTAAAAACAAATGTTTCTTTAAAAAATTTACGGCTAAAAAATAAGCTGATACATCTGATTTTTTATCTTCCGTAGGAAGTTTCCAACTGCGGGTAACATCACCGCCTGTTTTTTTATTTTCTATTTTAATTACTTCTGCACCTAACTCGGCAAAAAATAAGCCTGCTGATGGCCCTGCTAAGACACTCGCCAGCTCAACTACTTTTAAACCTTTAAAATAATGATTAGAGAAAGAATTCATGCGCTAAAGATAACAAAAGCTATACTTTTGATAAATTAAATGTAGTTTTAAGCTATGATAAGTTTGAATTTTAACCCTTTTCCAATAATAGAAACAGAGCGTTTACGCTTAAGGGCGATTACAGAAGAGGATAAAAACGAAATGTTTGCACTTCGCTCTGATAAACTGATAATGCAATACATTGCCCGACCACTTATGAAAACGGTAGAAGAAACAGTTGAATTTATTAAATCAATTAATGAAAACATTGAAAAACAAGAATACATTAACTGGGCTATTGCTTTAAAAAGCGATAATAAATTAATTGGTACTGTAGGTTTTTATCGCATGCAAAAAGAGAATTATCGCGCCGAGGTAGGTTATATGCTGCATACAAATTTTCATAAACAAGGCATTATGCAAGAGCTTATGCCTGTTGTTTTAGATTATGGGTTCAAACAAATGAAACTACACTCTATTGAAGCTGTAATAGACCCCAGAAATAAGGCATCTGAAAATGTTTTAATAAAACAAGGATTTGTAAAGGAGGCTCACTTTAAAGAAAACTTCTTTTTTGATGGTGAGTTTTTAGATTCTGTTCATTATTCTTTACTTGCAAAAAAATAATTAAATCACTTTCTCGCTTTGCAATTTCTTCTTTAAATATTTTCCGGTAAAAGATTGTTTGCAACTCCCTAAATCGTCCGGGGTGCCTTCAAAAACAACCGTACCGCCTTTTTCTCCACCTTCGGGCCCCATATCAATTAACCAATCGGCACATTTTATTACATCTAAATTATGCTCAATAACTAAAACTGAGTTCCCTTTGTCAATAAGCATTTGTAATGATTTCAATAATTTTTCGATATCATGAAAATGCAACCCTGTAGTTGGTTCATCAAAAATAAAAAGTGTGTTGTTTGAATTTTGCCCTGCTCCTAAAAAAGAAGCTAGCTTAATGCGTTGCGCCTCACCACCACTCAAAGTGCTCGATGATTGTCCTAATTGAACATAACCCAAACCTACATCTTGTAACAACTGTAATTTGTCATTTATTTTTTTACAGGTTTTATCTGATGATTTTGCAAAGAAAGTAGCGGCATCATCAACTGTCATATTTAGCACATCAGAAATAGATGCACCCTGAAAAGTAACTTCTAAAGTTTCTGGTTTAAAACGTTTCCCACCACAATCTTCACAAAGCAGTTTAACATCAGCCATAAACTGCATCTCAACCGTTATTTGTCCTTCGCCTTGACAATATTCGCATCTGCCACCTTCTACGTTAAATGAAAAGAAAGAAGGTTTGTACCCTTTTTGTTTTGCCAATTGCTGGTCGGCAAATAAATTCCTTATCTCATCATAAGCTTTAATGTAAGTAACCGGATTTGAGCGAGATGATTTTCCAA
>DATHOW010000260.1:0-4812 GCA_035484495.1 Bacteroidia bacterium
AGTGTCCATTGATGTAATAATCATAAGCAAAATAATATGCTTGGGTGGAATCCTTCGTCTCAATTAAGTAGTCGGTTAAATAAACTTTCCAGAAGCCCTCTTTTTTATTTTTCGCATTAAGCCTGTTAAAGGCGTCGGGCTTTGTCTGAGAATAAAGAGTATTAAAGCAAAGAGTCGATATGATTATTATTATTTTCAGTGCGTCCATCATAAAATTACCGCCAACTACCATATAGGCGCTACTCTTTAACGAGATAGGCGCTAGTTTATAGCCCATATTTAGCATTAACAAATGTAATTGTTTTTATTGTAATTAAATTAATAACTAAAATAGTTCCCCTAATGTGTCCCTCGTAAAATAATTACATATAATATATCCCTAAAGCAAACCACGCTTGTCATTTCAACCATAGGGAAAAACCAGTTGCAAAAATCCTACAACCGTTTAATCATAAAACACTACCGTTTAAAAAGTTGTATATTTACTAAGCCACGCTTTTGTATCTTAGTATAAAATATACTTAAATGAAAAAACTCTCTTCGCCCTTGTTGGAGTTTTCTCCAACAAGCAAATAGCCCACTACGCTATAAACCTATTTTTATGCTGTGGCAAAGGCATGTAGCAAAATGTGGTTTTAAACAATCGTTTTCTGTTTTTGGCAACCAACACATACACATAATCTCTAATAAATTTAGGAACAAGCTTTAAAACAATAAGCAAGCTATACGGTTTTTTAAAAAACTTAGTTAACCCCAATGCCGCATCCGATTTATAGTACACCCCGTCGTTTATCATTAAAACCAAGGTGCTAAGGTTATTAAAATCGTACGCATGTTTTCCTAAGGCTTGTTTGGCGTAGGCCGATTGTAAGGAGCAAAACAAAAGCGGGTTATCACTATTTTTTTCGTGGTTTATTACAAACTGTACTGCTTTGTTGCACAGCGCACAATCACCATCATAAAATAAAATATTTTTGCCCTGCATTAACACCTGTAATTACACAGTAAAATTACACAAAACACACGTAACTACTGTTTAAAATACAATACATTTTTATATAAACACCGCCTTGTTATTGCAAGCAAAGTAATCTCACAAACCAATTCAAAAAATTATAGCGCAGCTTATTTTTTTACGCAAACGCTATAACGGCTCTAGCCGGTGCCATCGAAAATCGTCTGGTTAACTCGTGTAACAAAACATACTTCATTTCGCTTTTAAAATATACAACAACATCGTAACCAAGTTTTTCTTCCCTGTTATCTTCAAACATAATGTACGGAAATATAACTAAAGAAGATACCACACGTTTTTTACCGGTTTCATTTTCAATAATTTCTTTACTTTTTAAACTGCTGTATTCGTTTAAAGCTTTTTCAGCTTCCTCAAAAGTTTTGAATTGTGGTTTCATTTTTTTTAAGTTTATGCCACAAATATAAAGTGTAGGCTAGGCTTAAACATTACCAAATAGTTACTTTATCTATACTAAAACACTAGCGTTGTTTTAGCCTTGGCAAACACGCCTATAATCTTTTTAACAATAACCTTATTTAACACACATTTAACATTTGATTACGCTAAAAAATCTATTTTCGCTATCGTAAAGTGAACACCATAAAGGAATTTTGATAGAGCAAATCCTTAACCGCTTTTATAAAAATCAAAATTTAACTACAAAAAAAACAAAATGAAAAAAACACTATTCACATTAGCATGTGCGCTTGGTTTAACCATTTGCACGCAAGCACAAGTTGTGCTACAAAGCGATTTCGAAACATGGACAGGCGTACAAGCAGTTAGCGGCTGGGATGGTTCAAAAACCAACATTACCACCACACCCGATAGCGCTCGTAAAGATAGCGTAGGCCCATATCATGGCACCTATTGTGTAGCCTTGGTAAACCCAACAACTACTGCAAAGCGTTTTTCAACACAACCAATTGCTATAACAGCAGGCTCTATTTACAACATCCGTTTTTGGGTAAAAGGCATGGGCGTTATTCGTACAGGTTTACAAGGTGTTAAATATTCAAACGGTTTTGGTTACGAGTATGGCTCGTATGTTACCGTAAACTCACCGGGCTGGGTGTCGTATACCCAAACCTTGTTAGCTGATACCAATAACGCGGCAGCACAATTTTTATTTTCGGTAAAAAGCACATCGGGCATTTTTGCTTTAGATAGCGTTACCATAACCAACATGGGCACAGCACCAAACGTATCTTTATACCAAGTGCAATACACTACGGCATCACCTGCAAACTCACCGTACATGAATCAGTATGTAACAACAGGCGGTATTGTAACAGCAGTTTACAATGGCAGCAGCGGCACACAATCGGGTTACTACTTACAAACAAGTCATGCAAGCGCTTGGTCGGCAGTAAACGTGTATGATTATAGCCACATTGTTGCCGTAGGCGATAGCGTAAACTTCTCGGGTCAGGTACAAGAGTATTACAACGAAACCGAAATTGCACAAGTAGTAAACTTTACCAAAGTATCTTCGGGTAACCAAGCTAAAACACCAACTACATTAGTAGGGCTTAACACCATCCAAAACGAAAAGTACGAAGGCATGCTAATTAAAGTAAACGGCGTTACCGATGTACGTTACAACACAGCAGCAGCATGGTACGTTTTTTCTGACTCAACCATCACAAATTCACTTGCTAGCGAAGATACCGTTGATAACATTATTTACACCTACGGTTACACACAAGGCAAAAAATACAACATCACCGGTGTTGTGCATTTTGAATATGCTAATTGGATTGAGCCACGTAACATCAACGATATCGATTCTATCAACGTAGTAAGCGGCATTAAAAACATCCAAAACAACTTTACCGATGTAGCCATTTATCCAAACCCAAACAACGGTGCATTTACAGTAGCTGTTACTGCTTTAGTTGATGAAAAAAACACCAACTTTATTTTAACCGACCTTGCAGGGCGCATTGTTTACAACAGCCAACTTGATACCCACACAGGTTTAAACGCCTACCAAATAAACACCAACAACCTAGCAAAAGGCACTTACTTTTTACAAATAAGTAACGCACAAGCTAAAACAGTTAAAAAAATTATTGTACAGTAATTACACAATAACCTAAAACAAAAAAGCCTTTCAGTTTAATTACTGAAAGGCTTTTTTATTTCCATCACTTGGGCGTTACGGCAGCTTGCTACCACCCCTAACGCATTTATACAATAATTTTGCTATATTTATTCTTTAATCATTTTGCATGAAAAAATTTTTACTTTTTATTTTAGCGGTTTTTAGTACGCAAATTAATGCGCAACAAGGCAGGCTACCCACGCAGCAAGAGTTAGCCATAAAATACAGTTTACAAAACCAATACACAAGCGGTGCTAAAAACACACAACCAAATCATTTAATGATTACCGGCCCCGAGCAAGATTGCGCAGGTGCTATTGCCGTTTGTGCGCAATCATACACCCAAACCGGTACATATACAGGGCATGGTAACACGCAAGAAGTTGTTGGGGCTTGTTTATTAAGCGGCGAATCAAATTCGGTTTGGTACACATTTACCATACAAAATTCGGGTACGTTTACCTTTTTACTTAACACCGTTAACGATTACGATTTTGCCCTGTACGATATAACCAACACAGGTTGTGCAAACGTGCCAACAGCAACTCCCGTACGTTGTAATTACTCAGCTACCTATGGCAACACAGGTTTAACTTTACCAACATCAACCACAAGTCCTTTAAGTGTAGCTGCTTCTGGCACTCCTACCGAGCCGGGTTTAAATGTAACCACCGGACAAACCTTTGCATTAATTATTGATAACTACTCGGCCAACACAAATGGTTATACATTAACTTTTGGTGGCACAGCTCAATTATCAGGTCAAGCAACTCCGTTTATACAAAGCACAGGCAATGTGTGTAACACAAATACAATTGCAATAAATTTTTCTAATCCAATAAAATGTAGTTCTATCAACCCAAGTGGTAATCAATTTACTGTTACAGCACCCACAGGTACTGTGCCCGTAATAGCAGCAGACAATAACTGCGCAGCAGGTACCAATTATAAAACCACCACCACTTTAACATACGATACAAGCGGATTAACACCGGGTGTTTATACAGTTTCAACCACAGGTGGGTTTACCAATATATGCGGAACCCCTATGCCTCCTCAAACATTTACCTTTCAGTCTCAATGGTCGGGACCGGTTTCTATTGCAAGTACACATACTTCGGTTTGTGTTGGCGGCACAGTTACTTTAACAGCAAGCGGCGCAAATACATATACCTGGAGCACAAACGATACAGGCAGAACAGTAGCAGTATCGCCAACAATAACACATGTTTATACTGTTACAGGTGCTATTGGTACGTGCACAGCAATAACTACAACAACCATAACTACAAATCAGGTACCGGTTGTTACATACACTATAATGCAAAATGCTGCACCACAAACCTGGGATTTGTATTATACCATTATGGGCGGCACACCACCATACAACTACCTTTGGACATGGGGCGATGGCACAACTTCAAACACAGCTTACCCAAGTCATATTTACTCGGTCGCAGGCAGATATAGTATATCTCTTATTGTTGGCGATACTAATAATTGCTCAGGTATTTTTGTGCAAAGCGATTCACTTTATCGTTATGCAAATAGCACATCAAGTAGCATGGTTTATGTAAATGTGTATAATGGCAACCAAACAACGCATGTAAACCAAAATACGCTAAACAATCTGATAAAAATTTACCCCAATCCAGCGCAAAACAAAATTACAATTGATGCCAACAACCTA
>DATHOW010000261.1:0-2832 GCA_035484495.1 Bacteroidia bacterium
ATGCCTTTGTTTTTATTTGCTTTAAGTCAATCATCTAATATTATAGTTTTTAAAGCTGTTGTTTCGTTCTTATTAATTCATTTATTAGTTTATCCTGCCAGCAACGGTTATAATAGTTATATAGATAGAGACGAAAGCCCAATTGGAGGTTTAGAAAAACCACCCATGCCCACAAAAAAATTGTTTTACACAACTTTGGTTATGGATTTTTTATCAGTAGTATTATCATTTACACTTATCAATCCTTTATTTGCCTTATGTGTTTTATCATACATTCTAGCATCAAGGGCTTACAGTTCAAAACAGATTCGGGTAAAAAAATACCCAATTGGGGGATTTTTGTTGGTAGTTTTTTTCCAGGGGGCATTTACATTTTATATGGCTTATTTAGGGATTACTAATACTCAACTAATTATAGATAAAGCTAACTTATTTTTATTGCTAGGCTGTTCTTTCCAAATTGCAGGCGCTTACCCCCTAACCCAAGTTTACCAGCATAAACAAGATTTTGATGATGGCGTAATTACATTAAGTTACAAACTTGGATATATAAGCACGTTTATTTTTACGGCTATTATGTTTTTTATATGTAATGTATGCTATTTCCTGTATTTTAATTTAATAAACAAACCCATTAATTTTTATATTGTTCAGCTATTTTTTTTCCCAATAGTTGCTTACTTTGCATATTGGTTTTATTTAGTTTATAAAGACAACAATAAAGCCGATTTTAAAAACACCATGCGTATGAATGGTATTGCAGCCCTTTGTATGAACATATGTTTTATTACATTATATTTTATAAATAAATAGTGAGTTATATAATTGCCATAGAAACAGCGGTGCCCAAGTACAAACACAAACAAGAAGACTTTGCTGATTTTTTCTCGAATGCTACCGATAACACCGAATATAAACGAAAAATAAAAATCATATCTAAAAAATCAGGTATAAGTACACGCTATTCTGTTTTAAAAGATTATAGCATAGCTCCTGCTGAATTTGAGTTTTACAAAAAGGATAAAACATTATTACCCGAACCTTCTTTATCAAAAAGGATGGAGGTTTATCAAAAAGAAGCCATTTTGCTTTCTATTGATGCAGTAAAAAAAATTAAAGGGTTTACTACTATAAAAAAATCTATTACTCATTTAATTACAGTTACCTGTACCGGTTTGTTTGCCCCCGGTTTAGATATAGAGTTAATAAGGCATCTGAATTTATCTCCCGATATAAACAGAGGTAGCATAAATTTTATGGGCTGTAATGCCGCTATACTTGCCCTTAAAAATGCCGATACTATTTGCAAAAGCAACCCCGATGCTAAAGTTTTAATTGTGTGTACAGAATTATGCACACTTCATTTTCAAAAAAAATATAATGATGATTATTTACTTTCAAATATGTTATTTGGCGATGGCTGTGCCGCTGTTCTAGTAAGCGCCAAACCAAGTGAAATTGCAAAAAACACTACCATAAAAATAGATTCTTTTAATTCATTAATTCTCCATAATGGATACAATGATATGGCTTGGCAGCTATCAGAGACTGGTTTCATTATGAACTTAACATCCTATGTTTCTACTTTAATAAAAGAGAATATAAAAGCTATGCTTGATTCTTTAAACATCAATTCAAAAACTATAGATTATTGGGCGATACATCCGGGTGGAAAAAAAATTGTAGATGATTTTTTTGAAGTTTTGCAAATTGATGTCGAAAAAGCTTCTGAATCATATGATGTATTAAAGAATTACGGCAACATGTCTTCTCCAACCGTGCTATTTGTTTTAAAGCAAGTTATAGCAAAAAATACATCGCATAAAAAAGGAGAAACTATTTTTTCTGCAGCTTTTGGTCCGGGGTTAAGTATAGAAACTATGCAAGCAAGTTATGCTTAAGTATAGAAGCACAAAAAAAGAATTATTAGACGAGGATAATATTCCTAAAGAAGATTTATTTCAAAACCTAAAAGAACTCGATACTATAAACACTTTATTGGGGGGCTACAACATTACTTTCTCAGCCCTAAAAAAAACGCTAAAACATGAAACTACATACTCTCTAGTTGATATTGGCTGCGGCGGTGGCGATACTTTGAAACACATAAACAAATGGGCCAAACAAAACAAGCAAGCTATTAATCTATTTGGTGTAGATATAAAGCCTGTTTGTATTGAGTACGCAAGCAAAAATACAGCAAATGAAAACATTACATACATCTGCGATGATTATAGAAATGTATTTAATCATATTAAACAAGTAGATGTTATACATGCTTGTCTTTTTTGCCATCATTTAACTGAATCAGAATTAATAGAATTGGTACGGTTTGCAGAAAAAAATAAATCCACTTTAATTATAAATGATTTAGAGCGAAATATAATTGCTTATTATGCCATTAAAATACTGACTAAGTTATTTTCTAAATCGTATTTAGTAAAAAATGATGCTCCTTTATCAGTAGCTCGCGGATTTAAAAAGAAGGAATGGCTAGATATCCTCGCAAAAGCAGGAGCGAAAAAATACATGGTAACAAATAAATGGGCATTTAGACACGAAGTAATTGTGTATGGAAACCAAGGATAAAATATATCAATGCGCCATTATTGGTGGTGGTTTGGCTGGTTTATGTTTAGCTATACAATTAGCTGATAAAGGCATATCGGCAGTATTATTCGAAAAAAATAAATATCCTTTTCATAAAGTTTGTGGCGAGTATATATCTATGGAAAGTTGGGATTTTTTAACTGAATTAGGTTTACCCTTAGTTGATTTAAATCTTCCCAAGATTGATGAATTAGGCATTTCGTCAGAAAATGGTTTTATGCT
>DATHOW010000262.1:0-20001 GCA_035484495.1 Bacteroidia bacterium
TGAATTAATAGGAACGAAACAACAGCTTTAAAAACTATAATATTAGATGATTGACTTAAAGCAAATAAAAACAAAGGCATCAAAAAGAATGAGAATGGCAATCTCAAAAGTTTTAAAGTGTTTTTATCAATCATATAAATCAGTGTGCTAAGCAAGCAGACTAAAGTAACTTTTATTCTAATAACAAAAACGGCACTAAATATTATTTTATTTGAAGTGTTTTTAGTTCATTCATAACCCTATCTACAATTTGGGTACAGTAAATCAAGTTAAATTCGAAAATATCCTCGGCTGTATATTTTTTTTCAATTTCTTTACGAAGCATAGATTTAGCCCGATTAAGCCTTACTTTAACATTAGATTCGCTAATATTAAGCGCCTCGGCTGTTTCGGCAACATTTAATCCGCTTATCTCGCGCAACGAAAAAACTATCCTATAATCAATAGGCACTTGTTCTAACGAATGCTCAATAACATGGTTTAACTCTCGGTTTATTATTGTTTTACTTGTATCTGTATGCTGGTTACTTGAGTACATGGGGGGTAAATTTTCATGAATGGGTTTTATACTTATGTTCTCGTTTTTAAAACTGAATTTTTGTTGCTTTTGGAAACAGTTATTAAGCATTATTTTTATAATCCATGTTTTAAAAGACGAACGGTTTTCAAATTTTGAAAGATTAAGATAAGCGCTGATAAATGTTTCCTGCATTAAATCTTGAGTATCCTCGTGATTATAACCGTAGGCTCTTCCTGTTTTATATAAAAAAGGGTTGTTTCTCCTGATTAAAATTTCAAACAATTTAATCTCTCCTATAATTATTTTTTGAATAATTTCTGTATCAGAAAACTTATCAAAGTTTTTTTTAGTGACTATATCCATATAACAAACGTTTCAAATTTTAAAATGACTTAATTACTTTTAACGGCAAGTTTGGTTGCCATAATATATTTCCAAACGGCATCTTTTTCTTCCTCGGTGAGTTTGGCTTTTGGTGCCATTGCATTAAGTACACCTATCCATTTTTCTTCGCTGCGTTCGGTTATGTTCTTTGCACGATGGCAATTGGTACATGCACCATGATAAATAGAATATCCCTTTATTAATTCAGCTAAAGTTAAGTCGGGAAACTTTGCTTTACCTGCTGTTAATTCAATATCACCAGGGGCTGCACTTGTTTTTGCTACGCTCGATTTCGGAGCACACATAGTCAAGGAGTAAATCCCTATGACACTAAATGTAAGAATAATAAACTTTTTCATCTTTTTGTTTTTTTAATTTGTTACTATTATATAGGGTGGTTAATCTTTTAAAAAGTTACAAATTAATTTTCAATTCCAATTTTATCTTTTAGTACCAGGCTTCCCCCTAAAAAATTTCCAATTATCATTAATGTAATTAACCCTATTTTTAGACTTAACACTAAAACAGTGGCATTAGGTAACATAGGATATTTTTTGAATAAAAACCAAGCAAATATGCTGTAAGCAATTAAAACGGTAGTGTTAATGCTTCCGTGAATTAATGCTTTTGCCATTACCTTTGGCTTTTCTGCCGAAATTTTTGTTACATCCATAGCCCCAAATACTACAGCCAGCCAACCAGTTATAACAGCACCTAACATGGCGTAATAAGATGCTTCTGCAAAAGATAGCTTTCCTGTATAATAGAACAGCCCATAGCAAACACATTCCATAGGAAGTAAGGCAGATGGAAAATGTATTAGCATTAAATGAATTGGGTGCCCTAAAATTTTCATTTTATTATTAAGCTAAAATAAACAACAATAAACTTACAACTCCCGCCACTGCAACTAAAGCATGGATAAATGCAATAGCCATAGGACTTGGTTTTTTCTTTAAATCGTTAATAAACATGTAAAATCCGCCAAGAGCAGCCACTACAAAAAGTATAATGCTTGCCTTCGGAAAATTTTCCGGATGCTGAAACGCATACACAATCAAAATAACTAACGCACTCGCAGCAACAATTCCGTGAGAATATATTACGCTGCGCGGAGCATCTTTTTTAGTAAGCCATTTTAATAAAATAGTTAATCCTAATACTGCCGATATGGCAAACAAAGCAATCGATAAGTAAAGCATGGCTCTATAGTTTTTATTGGTTATACTATATAGAGTGGCTAATATTTAAAAAGGTTACAAAAAATGAAAACTTATTTAATTGCGACTGTAATATCCGTTTTTGAAACCAGCTGCCCTATTGGTTTTGTAAAAGCAGAAAGGTCATGTTCCGATAAAAAACTCTCAAACTCTTTTTGATGTGTTGGTGAAATCGTAAGCATTAATCCGCCATTAGTTTGTGGGTCGCAGAGAGTAAAGAACGATTCTGCACCTATGCCGCTTACTTTCTTATCAAAACTATTCCAGTTGCGGTAAGCGTTATCGGGTACAATCGTTTTAGAAATATATTCTTGCAAACCATCAATAATAGGAACTGCTAAATAATTTAATTCTGCTGATAATCCTGCACCTTCTGCCATCTCAATTAAATGACCTAATAAGCCAAACCCGGTTATATCAGTCATAGCAGTTACATAAGGTAAATCGCCAAAACCCTCGCCAATTTTATTTAGTTGAGTTAGCTGGTTAATTAAAACCTCTTTATGCTCTTCTTTTATTACGTCTCGTTTAAGAGCAGTTGCCAATATTCCAACACCAATTTTTTTTGTGATATATATAAGGTCTCCGTTTTTGGCCGTTGAATTTTGTTTTAAGTTTTTTATATCCACTAATCCATTTACTGATAGGCCAAACATAGGCTCTAAAGTATCTATGCTATGCCCACCCGCTAAAGGGATTCCTGCCTCGTTGCAAATAGTTTTTGCTCCGTCTAACACCTTTTGCGCTAATTCAATGGGTAATTTATCCACGGGCCAACCGAGTATGGCAGTTGCTAAAATGGGTTTTCCGCCCATGGCATAAACATCACTAATGGCATTGGCAGAAGCAATTTTGCCAAAATCGAAGGCATCATCTACAATAGGCATAAAAAAATCAACGGTGCTAATAAGTGCCTTTCCGTTACCAATATCATAAACCGCAGCATCATCCTTTGTATTGTTTCCTACCAATAGGTTTTTAGTTGAAAAACTACTTACATTCGATTTTAAAATATTTTCTAATACAGCAGGGGCTATTTTGCACCCGCAGCCTGCCCCATGACTGTATTGAGTAAGTTTAATTTTTCCCATCTTTATTTTATAATTGCTTTTGTAACTCATGCGCAATTAAATCTATATCTAATTTATCAAATTCAATATGCGTAACATTTGATTTTTCTCGCTGTTCTATGCCATGATTATAAGATTTGTCGTAATAACCTAAGCATATTCTGCAAGTAGTTTTTAAATCATTTTCATTTAAGGCTGTTAAAGCATTTTTTGTCTGTAAATGCCCTAAACGCCTGGTTATTTTCGTTATTGATTCTTTTAATTTCTCAATAGGAAATTTACCATACTCCTTAGTTAAATAATCTACCCTTTCTTCAAAAGCTACATTTATACATATAGTTTTAGCTTCACGCATTTGCTCCCATAATTTTGTAGGGATTACTTTGTTGCCAATAAGCCTACTTTCATCTTCTAGCCACAATGGCTTTGCAGAATCAATAGTTCTAATAAAACAAGCAAGTTCATTTTCAAATTGCTCTTGACTTGGTTGATTTTTCTCGCCCAAAGCACCAAAAGCAGAGCCCTTATGAGAGGCTATTTTTTCTAAATCTATAACTTGTTCACCAAGCTGGGTTAGCTTATTCAGTATATCTGTTTTGCCCGAACCGGTTCTTCCACCAAGTACACGCAAATTATATGTTTTATCAAAACTGTGTAAGGCAAAATTTCTAAAAGCTTTATAACCTCCTTTTAAAACAAACACTTTTAGCCCGTACAATTCTAATAACCAGGCAACGCTCCCACTACGCATGCCACCCCGCCAGCAATGTATATATATACTATTGTCTTTTGCAATTAATTGGGCTTTGGCAACTATATCTGCCATTTTTGGCCCTACAAATTCTAAACCTTTTAATATGGCAGGCTGTTTGCCTTGTTGTTTATATAACGTACCAACAATTACTCTTTCTTCATTACTAAATAAAGGAATGTTTATAGCACTCGGAATATGTCCTTGCTCAAATTCTTTAGGTGTACGAACATCAATAATAGAATTAGTATGAGACGATTGCTCTATAAATTTTTGTATGTCGAGTGTGGTAGGCAAGTGTTGGTTTTATGTGCAAATCTATCTATTATCTTTAGGCTGCCAGTTTTAATTATGATTTTGGTAGCTTGAAAAATATATTGCGAGTAGCTTAACCAAATTAACAAAAAAATTATAGCTTTATACAATGGAAACAGCATTAAACGATACAAAGAATTTTTTTATTCTCTACAAACCCAAAGATATTGTAAGTGGCGATTTCTATTGGGCGCATGAAATAAATAATAAGTTCTATATCTGCACGGCAGATTGTACCGGACATGGGGTTCCTGGGGCGTTTATGAGCATGCTTAATATCTCGTATCTTAATGAATCTATTATAGAAAAAAACATCTCGAAGCCTGATAAAGTGCTTAATCACATTCGTGATGAAATTATTCACTCGCTCAACCCAGAAGGAAGTGAAGAAGAATCAAAAGATGGAATGGATTGTATCCTTGCTTGTTTCGATTTTTCTACTTATACACTTGAGTATGCTGCTGCTAACAACAGTTTTTATGTAATAAGAGATAAAGAAATAATTAATTGCCCGGCAGATAAAATGCCAGTGGGCAAATCTCCTAGAGATCACGAACCTTTTACTTTACATACTGTTCCACTTAAAAAGGGAGATACCGTTTACATGCTTACGGATGGTTTACCTGACCAGTTTGGTGGACCAAAGGGAAAGAAATTTAAATACAAACAGTTAGAGGATATTCTTTTAGAAAACAATCAAAAGTCTATGCAAGAGCAAAAAGAAATTTTAAACACAAGATTTGAAGATTGGAAAGGTAACCTAGAGCAGGTTGACGATGTTTGTTTGATAGGTGTTAGGGTATAATTTTCTATATGCTGCGTATAATTGTGATAGGAGGAGGAGCTGCCGGATTTTTTGCAGCTATTAATGCGGCAGAAATAAATCCTGATGCTGAAGTAATTGTACTGGAAAAAAGCAATAAACTTCTCGCTAAAGTTTTGGTGTCTGGTGGGGGCAGGTGCAATGTTACGCATGCCTGTTTCGATAATGGTTTATTGGTTAAAAATTATCCACGGGGTGAGAAAGAGTTAAAAGGTGCTTTTAATAGATTTACTACTGAAGATACCATTGCTTGGTTTAAACAGCATGGAGTTACATTAAAAACTGAAGATGACGGAAGGATGTTTCCTGTAACTGATAACTCTGAAACAATTGCAAATTGCTTATTACAGGCTGCTCATGATTTAAATATTAAAATTAAAACAAGTGTATCTGTTAAAGAGATTAATATACAAACCGACAAAACCTTTTCTTTAAAAACAGATACTGATTATAACCCACAATGCGATAAACTAATAATTGCTAGTGGCGGAAATCCTAAAAACGAAAATTATAATTGGTTGAGTAGAGTAGGGCATAGCATTGTACCACCTGTGCCGTCATTATTCACATTCAATATTCCTACTAATGAGATAACTAAATTAATGGGTATCTCGGTTCCTTATGCTAAAATAAAAGTTGCAGGCACTAAATTAGAAACCGAAGGTCCGTTGCTTATTACCCATTGGGGTTTGAGCGGACCAGCTATACTTAAAGCTTCTGCTTGGGGTGCTCGTATTTTGCATGATATGAATTACGATTTTACCGCTATTGTAAATTGGTTGCCAGCTCATAAAGAAGAAGGGCTTAGAGAAATGTTAATCGACTATAAAAACAATAACTCAGCTAAAAATATAGGTGGTAATAGTTCTTTAGATATACCAAAACGTTTATGGGAGTTCTTTCTGCATAAAGCAGATATAATGGAAACAAGCCGTTGGGCAGATATTAATAAAAAGCAAATAAATACTGTAGTAAATATTTTGTTGAATGATGCCTATCAGGTAAAAGGTAAAACAACTTTTAAGGAAGAGTTTGTAACCTGTGGTGGCATTAGTTTAAAAGAAGTTGATTTTAGTACCATGCAGAGTAAACTAGTTCCTAATCTTTATTTTGCCGGCGAAGTACTTGACATAGATGGAGTAACAGGCGGCTTTAATTTTCAAAATGCCTGGACAACTGGGTGGATTGCTGCAAATGGAGTAGGTCAAAATTAATTTCTAGTTATCTTTAATATATAAATCGAACAAATGAAATCTATTTTAGATAAAATACTAAGTTATAACGCTAAGCGGAATAAAAATTTTGTACACCTTAAGTATAATGCTTTAACAGAAAGTCCGCATAGGTTTTTTAGAGGAACTAACCACCTTTTTGTTGAACATTTAGCTAAAGAAGCTGTATTAAAAAATGCGCCTTTTGTTTGGAATTGCGGAGACTTACACGTAGAAAATTTTGGTAGTTTTAAAGGAAGGAATAGGCTAGTTTATTTTGATATTAACGATTTTGATGAAGCTGCTATTGCACCTTGCACGGTAGATTTAGTGAAACTTTGCACCAGTGTGTTTTTAATAGGAGAAGAATTAAAGTTTTTAGAGAAAGACAGCATAAATATTTGTAGTTCATTTCTTCAAGCTTACAAACAAGCTATTTTAAAAGGACATTCTTCTCGAATTGAGGGGCCAACAGCTACTGGCATTATAAAAACCTTTTTTGATAAAGTACAAGCACGTAAGCGTAAACAGTTTTTAAAGGATAGAGTAATTAAGCAAAATAAAAATGTACTGATAAAAACAGATTTCAGACGTTATTATCCTTTGGCAAAATCAGAAAAACAATTAATTGAAACCACACTTAGTAAATGGGTTAAAGAAAATAAGCGTGATAAGAATTTTTTTACTTTTATGGATGCTGCTTATCGTATAGCAGGCACAGGTAGTTTGGGGCTTATTCGCTATTGTGTTTTAGTAAAAGGCTATGGAAAACCCAACTATTACTTATTGGATATGAAGCAGGCTGAAGATACATGCTTGCAAAAATTATATGCTTCAAAGCAAGCTAAGTTTAAAAGTGCTGCACATGAGGTTATTCATGCACAAAAAAGAATGAATGATACGGCACCTGCCGGTATTTCAACTATACAAGTAGGAAAAGAATATTATATATTTAAAGAACACCAACCTCAGGAAGATAAATTTAGTGTACTTGGCTTTAAAAATGCAAAAACAGATTTTACAAAACTGTTAAAAGAACTTGGTGAGCTTGTTGCCTGGGCACAACTTCGTAGTTCAGGGCTTGATGGCACAGCTAATGGAGATGATTTAATTAAGTTTGCCGCTACTAAAAAGATAGATTTAGTAATTCCATGTGCAAAAAAAATGTTCAAGCAGGTTTTAGCTGATTATAAGAGCTATCTGCAAGATGATGCTAAAACGAAAAAGGCAAAAGCATAATTTTTTTGCAGAATTGAAAAATCGGTTTACATTTGCATTATTCAAATGAAAAAACAAATCTTAAATAATAGCTGGTGGTGGTTCTCAACTAATGTTGTGAACAGCTAAGTTATTATATAGGTTACATATAAATTTCAAAGCCCGTTGTTCACAAAACAACGGGCTTTTTGTTTTATATTAATTTAAAAAAGGATGAAAAAAATTAAAATATATACTCTCACAAAAAAAATAAGCGGCGATTTATTAACGCCTGTAGGCGTTTACTTAAAAATGAGAGATAAATATAGAGAGCCTTTGCTTTTAGAAAGCTCTGACTACCATTCGGGCAAAAATAGTAAATCGTTTATTTGTTTCGAGCCTTTATCAAGTATAATTATTAAACCAAATGAGGTCATTTTAAAAAGACTAAGTACTATTGAAAAAAGACCGACGCCACATTCTCTTAGCGAAGAAATAAACCAATTTTTACATGGTTTTGAAATAGAAGATAGTAGACAATCCGTATTTGGATATACTTCATACGAGGCCGTTCAGTTAATGGAGGATATCAAGTTAAAACAAACTTCTTCTGAAACAGAAATCCCTTTGGCAATTTATTCACTCTATAAAAACATTATCGTAATTAATCATTTTAATGATGAAGTTGAAATTACCTGCAATTCGGAAAATGAAAAGGAGTTAAATGCACAGCTATTAGAAGTAGAAAATCTATTAATAAACAAAACCGTTGCAGAATTTACCTTTACTGCAACGAGTGAAGAAATATCTGACAACACAAATGCTGGTTATCTGGATATGATAAGAGAAGCAAAAAAGCATTGTAAACGTGGAGATGTTTTTCAATTGGTCTTATCTCGTAGGTTTAACAGAACCTTTAAAGGAGACGAGTTTAATGTATATCGTCAGTTACGCAGGATAAATCCATCACCCTATTTATTTTATTTTGATTATGGTAATTTCAAGCTATTTGGCTCTTCGCCGGAAGCACAATTAATTGTAGAAAATAATAGAGCAGAAATTCACCCCATAGCAGGCACATATAAGCGTACTGATAATGATGCGGAGGATCTTAAATCGGTAGAACGATTACTAAATGACAAAAAAGAAAATGCTGAACACATGATGTTGGTTGATTTGGCTCGTAATGATTTAAGCAGACATTGTAACCAAGTTAAAGTTGAAACATTAAAGGAAGTACAAATCTATTCGCATGTTATACATTTGGTTTCAAAGGTTACTGGTGTGTTAAAAGAAAAATCATCCGCGTTTAAAGTGTTGTGCGATTCTTTCCCTGCCGGAACCCTATCGGGTGCACCCAAGCATAAAGCCATGCAGTTAATTGATAATTACGAAAAAACCACTCGTAGCTTTTATGGTGGCGCAGTAGGCTTAATTAGCTTAGATAGTTCACTTAATCACGCCATTATGATTCGTACATTCTTAAGTAAAAATAATACACTTTTTTACCGTGCTGGGGCTGGAATTGTTGATTCATCTGTAGAAGAGAATGAATTACAGGAAGTGTTTAATAAAATTGGCGCACTACAAAAAGCAGTTGAATTAGCCTCGAAAAAAGAAATTTTAAAACAAGAAAAACAATACATATGAAAATTTTAGTTTTTGATAACTACGACAGCTTTACTTACAACTTAGTTCATTTGGTTGAAAAGGTTTGCGATTATCAAATTGATATCATTCGCAACGATAAAATTGATTTGAAGGATATAAATGTGTATGATAAAATACTTTTATCTCCCGGGCCTGGTTTGCCAAATGAAGCGGGCATTTTATTAGATGTAATAAAAACATACGCCGCTGCAAAAAGCATATTGGGCGTGTGTTTAGGCTTACAGGCTATAGGAGAAACTTTTGGAGGAAAACTAAAAAACTTAGAAAGTGTTTATCATGGCATAGCAACTCCTGTTCAATTACTTAAAGAAGATAACTTATTTAAAGATTGTCCTAAGGAATTTAAAGCAGGTCGTTATCATTCTTGGGTAGTAGATACTAATGGGTTACCCAATTGTTTTGACGTTACGGCGACAGATAGTGAAGGAAACATTATGGCAATGAAGCATAAAACCTATAATGTTAAAGGCGTGCAATTTCATCCGGAGTCAATTTTATCAGAATATGGTGAACAAATTATTCGCAACTGGATTTTTAGTTAGAGTTAAAAATGAAAAAGTATTTAAAAAAATTATACGATAGTCAAGCACTTACAAAAGAAGAGGCTAGAGAAGTATTGCTTTTAATTTCGGAAGGAAAAGCAAACCCGTCTGAGATGTCTTCTTTGCTTACTATTTATCTAATGCGACCTATTAGTGTTGAAGAATTGGGTGGCTACCGAGATATATTGTTGGAGTTATGTGTGCCAGTTACTCTTGATATGGAAACAATTGATGTATGTGGTACGGGTGGTGATAGCAAAAATACTTTTAATATATCCACACTATCTGCAGTTGTGGCTGCGGCTTGTGATGTAAAAGTTGCAAAGCATGGTAACTATGGGGTTTCTTCGGTAAGTGGTTCATCTAATGTATTGCAGCATTTAGGATATAATTTCACTAATGAGGTTGATTCACTTAAAAAACAATTAGATGCCTATAACATTTGCTTTATGCATGCGCCTTTGTTTCATCCTGCTTTAAAAAGTGTAGCCCCTATTCGCAAAGAAATGGGAGTAAAAACTTTTTTTAATATGCTGGGCCCTTTGGTAAATCCTGCTAAAACCTCACATAAAATGGTTGGCGTTTATAATCTTGAATTAGCAAGAGTCTACCATTATTTACTGCAACAAGAAAACCAAAAATATTGCATTGTTCACTCACTGGATGGGTACGATGAAATATCAGGTACTTCAGATTTTAAAGTATATATGCCTGAAGGGGAAAAAGTTGTAAACCCGCAACAATTTAATTTACCAGCCATTAGGGAAGAACATTTGTTTGGTGGAGATACAATTGAGGAAGCTGCTATAATTTTTTCTAATGTGCTTAAAAACGAAGCAACAAAAGAGCAAACGGAGGTTGTAGCACTTAATGCTGCATATGCAGTTCACTGTTATACAAATAAGCCTATAACAGATTGTCTGCAACAAACAAGAGAAGTTATACAATCGAAAAAAGCATTTCAACTTTTTACAAACCTTATTAATAATCAATAAAATGAACACATTACAAGCTATAGTTGAGTATAAAAAGAAAGAGGTGCAGGAGAAAAAAGATTTATATCCGGCTAAACTTTTAGAACGATCTATTTATTTCAATTCACCTTGCGTGTCTTTAAAAAAGTACTTGTTGCGCAATGATTTAAGTGGCATAATTGCTGAGTTTAAGAAAAAGTCTCCTTCAAAAGGATTTATTAATAAATATGCCGATGTTGAAAAAACAACGCTGGGTTATATGCAGGCTGGTGCAAGCGCCTTGTCTGTTTTAACCGATAGTAATTTTTTTGGCGGAAAAAACGATGACCTTACAACTGCCAGAAAATATAATTTTTGTCCCATTTTGAGGAAAGACTTTACGGTAGATGAGTATCAAATAATTGAAGCAAAAAGTATTGGTGCTGATGCCATTTTATTGATAGCTGCAGTACTTGAAAAAGAACAAATTAAAAATTTTACCAAATTGGCTATTGATATGGGCTTGGAGGTTTTACTTGAAATTCATGGAGAAGAGGAGTTAGATAAAGTAATTCCTGAAATACAGCTTGTTGGTGTAAATAATCGCAATTTAAAAACAATGGAAATTTCTCTCCAAACATCTTTCGACATTTTTTCGAAACTGCCTGTTGAATCAGTTAAAATATCAGAAAGCGGTATAAATAAGGCGTCTCAGCTAGTCGAATTAAAAGAAGCCGGCTATAATGGTTTTTTAATGGGTGAGTTTTTTATGAAGCATGGTAGGCCCGAAGAAGCTTGCATGAGTTTTATTAAAGAGGTAAAGAAATTGAACGCTGAAAAATTACAATTTGCAAAGTAAGATGAAGCTAAAAGTATGCGGACTGAAAAACCGTGAAAATATTATAGAGATACTTGAATATAAGCCGGATTTTATTGGATTCGTCTTCTATGATAAATCGCCTCGTTATGTAGGCGCAGAGTTGGAATCAAGTTTCGTTCAAAATATATCTACTTCAAAAAAAGTAGGTGTATTTGTAAATGAAAGTGAAATTAAAATGCTAGATATGGCCTCTCGTTATGGCTTAGATTATTTACAACTACATGGCAATGAAACGGCTGAATTTTGTAAACAAATACAAAAATCAATTCCTGTAATTAAAGCTTTTCAGATAGATGATGATTTTGATTTCTCTACACTAAATGAATATGAAGATGCCTGCACTTATTTTTTGTTTGATTCTAAAAGTAAACAGTTTGGTGGTAGTGGAGAAACGTTTAACTGGAAAAAATTAAAGGAATATAAATTGGAAAAACCTTTTTTCTTAAGTGGAGGGATTGATTTAGAGAATATAGAACAAATACTGCTTTTTAAATCTAGACTCCCAACTCTATATACGGTAGATGTAAACAGTAGGTTTGAAACAGAACCAGGAATAAAAAATATTTCTAAAATTAAATTACTAAGTAATAAAATATACAAATGAATTATCAGGTTGATGAACACGGTTATTATGGAAATTTTGGAGGGGCTTTCATCCCTGAGCTTTTGCATGAAAATGTGAGAGAACTTCAAGAAAATTATTTAAAGATAATTTATGAAGAAGAGTTTCAAAAAGAATTTACCAATTTATTGCATGATTATGTTGGCAGACCAACACCTTTATACCTTGCTAAACGATTATCTGAAAAATATAAAACCAATATTTATTTAAAACGTGAAGACCTTAATCATACGGGGGCGCATAAAATAAACAACACTATTGGGCAAATATTACTGGCTAAACGTTTAGGCAAGACACGTATAATTGCTGAAACCGGTGCAGGTCAACATGGTGTGGCAACAGCAACAGTTTGTGCATTAATGAACTTAGAATGTGTAGTTTATATGGGAGAAGTAGATATAAAACGTCAGTCACCCAACGTTGCTCGTATGAAATTATTAGGGGCTAAAGTTGTTCCTGCCACTTGCGGAAGTAAAACACTTAAAGATGCTACTAATGAGGCCATTCGCGATTGGATTAATAATCCGCATAACACACATTATATAATTGGCTCTGTAGTTGGGCCGCATCCTTATCCAGATATGGTAGCTCGTTTTCAATCGGTTATAAGTGAGGAGATGAAAAAGCAATTGAAAGAAAAAACCGGAAAAGAAAACCCAGATGTAGTAATTGCTTGTGTGGGTGGCGGTAGTAATGCGGCAGGTGCATTTTATCATTTTTTGAATGAAGAAAATGTAAGACTTATTGGTGCAGAGGCGGCGGGGCAAGGAATTGCAACAGGTCATACAGCTGCTACACTTGCTATTGGTACCCCTGGTGTTATACATGCCTGCAAGACTATGTTGATGCAAGATGCTTATGGACAAATTACCGAACCTTACAGCATTTCTGCGGGATTAGATTATCCGGGCATTGGCCCCTTACATGCGCATTTATACGAAAGTAAGCGTGGAGAATTTTTAAGTATAACGGATGATGAAGCTGTTAAAGCTGCTTTTTTGTTATGTGAATTAGAAGGAATTATTCCTGCCTTAGAAAGTTCGCATGCTTTAGCTGTATTAGAAAAGATAAAATTTAAACCTAATGAAACTGTTGTTATAAATTTAAGTGGCCGTGGCGATAAAGATTTGGAAACCTATATGAAAAAAATGAGATAACATGAATCGCATTAAAGATTTATTTAAAAGGAAAAACAAAAACATCTTGTCTGTTTATTTCACTTCGGGTTTCCCTGAGCTGAGCAGCAGCATGGAAATTTTAAAGCAGCTTGAAGAAAGTAGTGTAGATATGGTTGAGCTTGGTATGCCTTTTTCTGACCCATTGGCAGATGGACCTGTTATACAGCATAGCAGCGAAGTCGCTTTGCAAAATGGAATGAACATGGATTTGCTTTTTGAACAGACGACGGAGCTCCGTAAACATATTTCTATTCCGGTTATCTTGATGGGATATTTTAATCCTTTACTACAATATGGAATAGAAAAGTTTTTGCAACGTGCTGCTGAAAATGGTTTTGATGGGTTGATAATTCCTGATTTACCTATTAGAGAATATGAACTACACTACAAACAATTATTCGAAAAATATAACCTGAAAAATATATTTTTAATCACACCAAATACAACCGAAGAGCGTATTAGAAAAATTGATGTCCTATCTAATGGGTTTATTTATTTAGTATCTACAGCGGGCACAACGGGTGCAAGAGATAGTTTTAGTGTTGAGCAACAAAGCTATTTTAAACGCATTGCCTCTTATAAATTAAATAATCCTTTATTGGCTGGCTTTGGTATAAGTAATAGCAAAACCTTTGAGCAAGCTTGTTTGCATACTAATGGTGCTATAATAGGTAGCGCTTTTATTAAAGCCTTACAAACTGGAGAGTACAAGTCACAGATTGAAAAATTTATCGGTTCTATAAAACTAAAAGAAACCCAAAAGAATTAATTATGATAGTTCAATTAGAAAATAACATAGGCAAAGCACAAAAACAGCATATAATTGAAGCTATAAAAAACATCAATTACAAGCATACCGAAGTAAAAACACAATATGCCAATTACTTGGTATGTATTGGTAAAAATGACTTTGATATAAGACTGATTGGTAGTTTATCAGGTGTTCGAGATGTACATCGCGTTAGCGATAGTTACAAATTAGTATCACGTAAATGGAAAGTAAATTATAGCAGCATCGATTTAGGGGGCGGCGTTATAATTGGGGGTAACGAGCTATCTGTAATGGCTGGTCCTTGCTCTATTGAAAACGAAGCGCAGGTTAGAAAAATTGTAGCTCACTTAAAAGAAAATAATATACGCATTATGCGTGGTGGGGTTTTTAAACCACGAAGCTCACCTTATGCGTTCAGAGGACTTGGAATAGATGGCTTAAAAATGTTTTCTTCAATCTGTAGAGAAAATGGAATTAAAATTATTACAGAAGTAATGCAAGTGTCACAGATAAGGGAAATGCATGATTATGTTGATGTATTCCAAGTGGGGGCACGCAATTCGCAAAATTTTAACCTATTAGATTCTTTAGGTGAAATTGATAAACCTGTTTTGATAAAACGTGGTATGAGTGGAACTATCGATGAACTTTTGCAAAGTGCCGAATATATTTTTAGTGCCGGTAATGAAAAATTGATGTTGTGCGAGCGTGGTATCCGCACATTTGAAACTGCTTACCGAAATACATTTGATATTAATGCCATTCAGGTTTTAAAAGATAAAACTCATTTACCTGTTATTGCCGACCCATCGCATGGTGTTGGTATAAGAGATTATGTAAGTAAAATTGCCTTGGCAAGTGCAATTGCCGGAGCTGATGGAGTAATTTATGAAGTACATGAAATTCCGGAAGAAGCTGCCAGTGATGGACAACAAACGCTGAATTTTGAGGAGAGTAGCTTGCTTCGCAGGCAATTAGAAACTTTGAAACAAATTGCTTTATAAGCTAAACAAGTACCAAAGGCACAGAAATATTGTGCCTTACATCTTCAACCGTTGTGCCCAAAAGCAAGTCTTTAAAGCCTTTGTGACCATGTGTTCCCATTACCAACATATCAGCTTTATGTTCGTTTACTAATTCGGGTATAGCTTTTTTTGGGTTTCCGTAACCAATTAAGTAACTTACTTTAATGCCTTGTTCTATTAATTGGTTTACATGTTTTTCAATAATTTCTATGTCTTTGCGTGTTTCAAAATCTTCTGTCTCAGCCCCGTAAATAATAGCACCCGGTGTTTCAACTATATGTAATAATTTATAATCGGCTGTTTCCCCACCTAATGTTAAGGCATAATTTAAGGCTTTGCTATCTGCTGAAGAGAAATCTAAAGAGATGAAAATGTTTTTAGGAGCTTCAACAGTTTTAAGATGAAGTTTGTGTTGTTGATGCAAAGTAAATGATTTTTGTTTTTTGCTTTTCTTTAAAATTGGATAGATAATTACAAACAAGAGAACACCAAAAACTACCACACAAGCCATTGCTAAGAAAAACTTAGCGATAAAAGAAATACTATCATCATGCACCCACTCGTTTGTTTGAATTAATACAAAATAAAAATTTAACCCGGTTATTAATGAAGTAGCAATCCATGCAAGTGTTCTATAAAGGTTGGTTACTGCAAAATCTCCCATCATTTTTTTGCTTCCTGCAAAATAAATAAGTGGTATAATGGCAAAGGGTAATTGTAAGCTTAATATAAATTGAGACAACACTAAAAGTTTTCCTGTAGCAGCTTCTCCCATTAATAATACTGTAAGCAGTGCTGGTATAATAGCCAACATGCGTGTAATTAATCTCCTTAACCAAGGCTGTATGCGAAGTTGTAAATGTCCCTCCATTATAATTTGTCCGGCAAGTGTGCCGGTAATCGTACTGCTTTGTCCTGATGCAATTAAAGCAACGGCAAACAAAATAGGGGCGAGAGAGCTTCCCAAAAGCGGCTGTAAAAATTTATAAGCATCTTCAATTTCAGTTACACCAAATAAGCCATTATTAAAAAAGGCGGAGGCGGATAAAATTAAAATAGATGCGTTTACAAATAGGGCTAAATTTAGGGCAATGGCAGAATCTATAATATTAAAACGAATAGCCTTTTTTATACCAATGGGAGTTCGCTCAAACTTGCGTGTCTGCACTAAGGAGCTGTGCAAATATAAATTGTGAGGCATTATGGTTGCACCTAATATAGCCAGTGCTACATAAACGGCTTCATTCGATTTAAAAGATGGAATTAAGCCGCCTGCAATTTCTGTAATATTCGGTTTGGCAAAAAACAGCTCAATTAAAAACGAAACAGCTATAACAGAAATTAATCCAATTATAAAAGCTTCTACTTTCCGAATACCAATTTTTAATAAGAAGAGTAATAAAAAAGTATCAAAAATAGTAATGCTTATTCCTAACCATAAAGGAAAATGAAATAACAGTTCTAAACCAATTGCCATTCCTAACACTTCCGCTAAATCGCAAGCAGCAATGGCTATTTCGGCAAAAATGTATAAACAAAAATTAATTACAGGAGGATACATATCGCGAGATGCTTGAGCTAAATCCTTACCGGTAACAATTCCCAGGCGAGCTGAAAAACTTTGTAGTAATAAAGCAATAGCATTAGATACAACCAGTATCCATAATAAGGAATAACCAAACTTACTTCCACCGGTAATATCAGTTGCCCAATTGCCCGGGTCCATATAACCAACACTAATTAAATAAGCAGGGCCTGCAAAAGCCAAGAATTTTTTAAAAGGAGATTTAATGCTACTTACATCAACACTTTGATGTACTTCGCTTAACGATTTTTTAGATGCATGATGGTCACTCATATTTTTGGCACTAAAATTCCTCTGTAAAAGAAGTTTAGCCCACAAATATATAAAAGTTATACTAGTCTAACAAATTATTTTAGTAATCTAGTTAAAAGCTACTTTCTATAAAGAAATTACTTTTAATGCTTTACCAACTTCAGCTAGCATATCATCAGTAAAATCTAAATGCGTAACCATGCGCATCGTATTTTTTCCAAAAGCCACAGCCTTTATGTTATGCTGTTGTAGTGCCTGTACAAATTTTTGACTACCAACTTTTTCGTTTACATCAAATATTACAATGTTGGTGTCTACAGGCAATATGTTTTCAATAAAGGGCAGGGTTTGCAACATTTTTTCTAATTGCTTAGCCCTTGTATGGTCATCTTTTAGTCGGCTAATATTATGTTCAATAGCATACAAACCAGCAGCAGCCAATATACCACCTTGGCGCATGCCGCCACCAAAGACTTTTCTAATACGGCGGGCTTTTTTAATAAATGCTTTATCTCCTAATAGTACCGAGCCAACAGGTGCGCCCAATCCTTTTGATAAACAAACTGAAATACTTGTAAATAAGCTGCCATGTTGTTGAGCAGTTTCTTTGCTAGCAACAAGCGCGTTAAATATACGAGCGCCATCTAAATGTAAGGGTAGGTTTTTTTGTTTACATAGTTGAGCAATGGGTTCAATTTCTTTTGCTGTGTAAAAACTTCCTCCCGCTTTATTTATCGTGTTTTCAAGGCTTACCAAGGCTGTACGGGGTAACCAATCAAAATCTCCATTAATATTTTCTTCTACTTGTTGGGCAGTAACGCGCCCTCTGTCTCCGGTTAACAAACGTACCTGCGCACCACTGTTTGATGCCACACCACCTCCTTCATTAACATATATATGCGAGTTTACATCGCATATAACTTCGTCTCCAGGCTGGGTGTGTGCTTTAATGGCAATTTGGTTGGTCATAGTACCACTTGGGCAAAACAAACCTGCTTGCATGTTAAACATAGTTGCCAGCTTTTCTTCTAACTGAATAATAGTTGGATCCTCATTAAACACATCATCACCTACAGGTGCGTTTAGCATGGCTTGCAACATTGGGGCAGATGGTTTTGTAACTGTATCGCTTCTTAAATCAATAATCATAGTACATTTGTTTCTACAAGTTTAAAGGTTTTTTGCAATTGAAAAAAATAGATTTTATAATAGTAGGGCAGGGGCTTGCAGGCAGCATTTTAGCATTAGAATTGTTAAAACAAAACAAAACTGTTTTGGTAATTGATAATGCTGATATGAGTCAGTGTTCAAGAGTAGCAGCAGGCATATATAACCCTATTGTATTTAAGCGGCTTACCCAAAGCTGGATGGCTGATAAAACTTTACCCGCTATGTTTGAGTTTTTTGAATGGACTGAAAAGCTTTTTGGCGTTAAACTTATACATCAAACAAAAATTGCACGCGTTTTTAGCAGTGAACAAGAAGAAGTATTATGGAAGAAAAAAGCTGTAAACGAACTTAGTGAGTTTATAGCTGCTGAAATTCATCCGGCAAAAAATGAATATGAGTTTTTAAAGAATGATTACGGTTTTGTAACCGAGGCAGGTTTTGTAGATGTATCAAAGTTTTTGGAGCATACAAAAGAGCATTTGATACAAAATGACTCTTTTTTGAATGCAACTTTTAACTACAATGATGTCATTATTGGAGAAGATGAAATTCAATATCAAAACTTCACTTGCGATAAACTGATTTTTTGCGAAGGACACCTAGCAACTCAAAACCCCTTTTTTCAAAACCTGAAATTTAAGCCTGCAAAAGGTGAAGTGCTTATTATTTACTGTGAAGAATTAAAAGCAAACTCTATAATTAACAAAGACTTTTTTATCCTTCCCTTACCTGAAGCGCATTATTTTAAAGTAGGCGCAACCTACAATTGGCTTGATTTAACGGATGATGTAACTATAGAAGCAAAAAACACCTTGGTAGAAAAAATAAACTCGGTTGTACCATTTCCGTATAAAATAATTAACCATCAGGCAGGAGTAAGACCGGCTACTATTGATAGACGACCTTTTATTGGCATGCATGCTATACATAAAAACATAGGTGTATTTAATGGTTTTGGCACCAAAGCGGTTATGTTAGCACCTTATTTTGCCAAACATTTTTGTAACTTTATGATTTTAAATCAAGAATTGTTTTTAGACGTTGATGTAAAAAGATTTTATGCATAGTACAAAAAAAATAAAATTGATAGGTCGACGAGAGTATGTCGATTTCCCTGAGCTCAACATCTTTAAAGTAGAGGCAAAAATTGATACGGGTGCTTATACTTCGGCTCTTCATTGCCACAATATTTCTGTTAAAGAAATAGGAGGGAAGCAAGTACTGTGTTTTAAAATATTAGATGAAACCCATCCTGAATATAGCGAGCAAGAACATCACTTCGAAGATTTTCTTCAAAAAAATATTAAAAGTTCATCCGGCGAAGCCGAGCTTCGGTATATTATTAAAACATTATTAATTATTGGGCATAAAAGAATACGGACGGCTGTATCACTTACAGATAGAGGAAATATGCGCTATCCGGTTTTAATCGGGCGCAAAATGATAAAGAATAAATTTATCATAGATGTAGCTAAAATACATTCAGGTGGAATTTTATTTTAAAAAAAATAGCTATTTTTAAGGAAACAATTATCTGCCTATGAAACTTGTCATTCTTTCTCGCGGGAAAACGATTTACTCTACCAAGCGTTTGGTAGAAGCTGCTGAAAAACGCGGACATGAAGTGTTGCAGCTCGATCATATGAAATGTGTATTGGGCATCGAAAAAGCAAGACCACATATTTATTATGGTGGGAAAGAAATAACCGGAGTTAACGCAGTTATACCGCGTATAGGAGCTTCTGTTACATTTTACGGAGCCGCTGTATTACGCCAGTTCGAGATGATGAAAATTTTTACTGCGGTAGAATCTCAGGCATTAGTTCGTTCTCGCGATAAACTGCGTAGCTTACAATTATT
>DATHOW010000263.1:0-39967 GCA_035484495.1 Bacteroidia bacterium
GCAAAGCCAAATGACCGAAACTTTTTATCATGGCAGCAAAATCTTTTAGCTTGGTTGCTGTACCCGCGTTTATATCGGGGTTAAAATCTTGCAGGTTATCTATCACCGTAAAAATACTGGCATCGTTATCGGCTGCTAAAACCGATATTTTATCAATAGTAGTTTGCCCAATGCCACGCCCCGGATAATTAATAACCCTACGCATTGCCTCATTATCATTTGGGTTAATGGCTAAACGAAAATACGACAGTACATCCTTTATCTCTTTACGCTGATAGAAAGATACGCCACCATAAATTCTATAAGGCAAATTACGTTTGCGGAAACCCTCCTCAAAAGCACGCGATTGTGCATTGGTGCGGTATAAAATTGCAAATGCGGTGTTAGGCAATTGCTTGTTCATTTTTGTATTAAAAATAGAGTTGGCTACTTTGTAACCCTCCTCCATATCGGTAGCTGAACAAAGCACTTGTATTTTTTCGCCTTCGGTGTTGCTTGTCCAAACGTTTTTATCAAACTGTTCGGTATTTTTTTTAATGATAGAGTTTGCTGCGTTTACAATATTTTGAGTAGAACGGTAATTCTGTTCTAAGAACAATTTTTTTACATCGGGGTAATCTTTTTCAAAATTTAAAATATTTTGAATGTTAGCTCCACGGAATGAGTAGATGCTTTGTGCATCATCGCCTACTACACAAAGGTTTTCAAAACGGGCAGCGAGTTGTTTTACAATTACGTACTGGGAAAAGTTGGTATCCTGATACTCATCAACCAAAATGTATTTAAACTTGTTTTGATATTTTACGAGTACATCGGGGAAATCGCGTAGTAATACATTTGTATTAAAAAGCAAATCGTCAAAATCCATAGCACCGGCACGAAACAAACGTTTTTGATAGGCTTCGTAAACTTCACCCAACATGGGTTTTTGCGAAGCCCTATCATCTGCCATAGCTGTAGGGTTAGCTAAATATTGTTTAGGGGTAATTAAACTGTTTTTTGCCGATGATATTCTGTTTAACACCAAGGATGGTTTGTAAATTTTATCATCCAGATTATATGTTTTTAAAATCTCTTTAATCAGGCTTTTGCTATCGTCGGTATCGTAAATGGTAAAGTTTTTTGGGTAACCAAGTTTCTCTGCTTCAAAGCGAAGTATTTTAGCAAACACACTATGGAAAGTTCCCATCCACAAAGCTTTAGCATCTGCATCGCCAATCAATTTACCAATACGGGCTTTCATTTCGCGGGCAGCTTTATTGGTAAAGGTTAGTGCCAGTATATTAAACGGACTATTTCCTTTTTCAATAATATGTGCAATGCGGTATGTAAGTACACGCGTTTTACCCGAGCCTGCTCCGGCAATAATCATTAAAGGGCCTTCTGTATGTTCGGCAGCTTCTCGCTGTATAGGATTTAACTCGTCTAAATAGTGCTTGCTCACGCGTTTCTAATATTTGCTTAAAATTACGACTGATACAGGCTAAAACCCAAAAAAGTTTTCAGCTTTATTTTACAAAATAGTGTGTTATTGCGCCCGTGCATTGTCATTTCGATCACAGGGAGAAATCTGTATTTGCAAGCAATCTAATCCCAAATAAAGATTTCTCAGTCGTTCCTCCTTCGAAATGACAAGAAATAATAATCCTTGCCTTTGTTGCTGTTAATCATTTTTTGGTTTGAAACTCAAAACAGTTTTGCCACCCTGATAAAGCTTTGATTGTATAGGTGTAAATTTTTGTACACTATCAAGGGAGTTAAAAATAGTCATCCCATTACCCATAGCTGTTGGGTTTATAATAAGATGATACTCGTCAATAAGCCCTTCTTTTATTAATGATGAAACAAAACCTGCACCGCCAAAAACAAGAATGTCTTTGCCGTTTTGTTTTTTTAAGTTGGCAATTTCTTCTGCAAGATTTCCTTTTGCCAAAGTGGTGGTGTTCCAAATTGACTTATCTAGTGTTTTGGTGAAAACAACTTTTGAAATAGCAGCTATTTTTTTTGCAAATGGATGAGTAGGGTTTTGTACTGCCTCTTTCTCCCAATAGTTTATAATGCTTTCTGCGGTTTTTCTGCCAAGTAAAAGGGTATCTGATGTATCAAGCAGAGAACTGAGAAACTCAGTAAATTCAGCATCAGGATTCCATGTCATCCAGTCATTTTTCCCATCTACGCCAGCAACATATCCATTTATGGTCATTTGCATTTGCAATTTCAATTTTCTCATGGTGTTTTATTTATGGTTGCGTATAAATATGTTTTAAGAGAATCTATTTTAAAAACTGCGTTATTTTGCGGAGAGGTTTTAATGTAAGGGTAAAAAAATAAGGATTAAGGTCGTTCAATTTCCAAGCCATGCGGTCTTCGTTATTTGCCTTTACGCGGTTTTTAACCGATGCGTTGCTTTGCCCACCCACACGCATTTTTATAATGAACTTTGGTAAATAAGCTGCCTTTATTTTATGACGATATAATAAACGCAACATAATTTCGTAATCGGCAGCGGTGCGTAAATTGGTGTTGAATGCACCATGCTTTGTATAGTACTCTTTCTTTACAAAAAAAGTTGGGTGTGGTGGCATCCAGCCCCATAAAAAGTTAGCCACTTTATACTCTCCCGATTTCCATGTGCGGATAATTTTATCGGTGTTGTCTTTATCTACATAATACAAATCGGCATAAACGGCATCGGCTTTTTTAGCCGTAAAGGTTTCAACAACTTTAGTAAGTACGGTGCTATCTATATAAAAATCATCGGCGTGTAATATGCCAATAATATTACCTGTTGCAAGGGCAATGCCTTTGTTAAGGGCATGATACAAGCCATCATCTTTTTCTGATACAACCGTTGTAATTTTATCGCGGTATTTTTCAATAACGGCTAGGGTGTTATCGCTTGATTTGCCATCAACAATAATATACTCAACGTTAGGATACGTTTGAGCCAAAACCGATTGTATAGTTTGCTCAAGCGTTTGTGCGCTATTGTAAGTAACCGTTATGATGGAAATTTTTTCCACCTAAAGCCCTTAGTTTTTTAGGGCGGTTAAGAAATTAGCTAAGAAAGTTTTTAGCTCGGTACGAACTACAATCTTATCTAAAAAGCCATGCTCTAATACAAACTCAGCTGTTTGAAATCCTTTTGGTAAATCTTTACCAATGGTTTCTTTTACAATACGTGGACCTGCAAAACCTATTAGTGATTGTGGCTCGCCAATATTCAAATCCCCTAACATAGCAAAAGAGGCTGTTACACCACCTGTTGTTGGGTCGGTTAATAAAGAGATATAAGCCAGTTTTTCTTTTGC
Organism: Bacteroidia bacterium; assembly: GCA_035484495.1. GTDB lineage: Bacteria > Bacteroidota > Bacteroidia > B-17B0 > Aurantibacillaceae > PALSA-968. Next base: position 3,312 of record DATHOW010000263.1, read on the forward strand.
CATAAGGCTAAGCTTAGCCGATGTTTTAGCCATTTGCATTAAAGAAAATGCGGCTTCCATCATACGTGCGCCACCCGATTTTGAAATGATAAGCAATGGTGTTTTTGTTTTCAAGCAAAAATCAATAGAGCGAGAAATTTTTTCGCCTACTACCGAGCCCATCGACCCACCTATGAAGTTAAAATCCATGCAACAAACCACTAAGTCGTTATCGTGTACTTTACCAAAGGCAGCACGCATGGCATCGTTTAAGCCTGTTTTTTTACGGCTTTCAGTAATTCTATCTTTATAAGGTTTGGTATCAACAAAGTTAAGCGGGTCGCCCCCAATTAAGCCTTCTTGCAATTCGGTAAAAGCACCATCATCAAAAATAATTTCGAAATATTGTTCAGAGCTTATGCGCTCGTGATGACCACAGTTTACGCATACGTAATTGTTTGCCGCATGCTCTTGCATGGTAGCAATTTTTTTACACTTAGTGCATTTATACCAAAGTCCTTCAGGAGTTTCTTTCTTCTCTTTCGTGCTTGTTGTTATCCCCTCTTTTAGTCGTTTAAACCAACCCATCTTTTAATGTTTTAAATTATAAATGTTGAATTTTAAATTAACTCAACATTCAGCATTTCTATTATGCTATTGTAATTGATTTATCTAAATAAACATCTTGCACGGCATTTAATAAAGCCGCACCTTCTTTCATTGGTTTTTGGAACGCTTTACGACCCGATATTAAGCCTTGCCCGCCACCACGTTTGTTAACTACGGCTGTTGTAACTGCTTCAGCTAAATCGGTTGCGCCTTTACTTTCGCCACCGCTATTAATTAAACCAATGCGCCCCATATAGCAATTAGCAACCTGGTAACGGCATAAATCTATTGGGTGGTCGGTAGTTAATTCGCTATAAACTTTTGGATGTGTTTTACCATAGTTAAGGGCTGTGTAACCACCATTTTTATCCGACATTTTTTGTTTGATGATATCGGCTTGAATGGTTACTCCTAAATGATTTGCCTGAGATGATAAATCAACCGCGGTATGATAATCTACTCCATCTTTTTTAAACGCATTGTTACGGGTATAGCACCAAAGGATGGTTGCCATGCCCAATTCATGCGCACGCTCAAAAGCATGAGCCACTTCAATAATTTGACGACCAGATTCTGGCGAGCCAAAGTAAATAGTTGCACCAACGGCAACGGCACCCATGTTCCAGGCATCTTCTACGGTACCAAACATAATTTGGTCGTATTTGTTAGGGTAGCTTAAAAACTCGTTATGATTAATTTTTACAATAAAAGGAATTTTATGCGCGTATTTGCGAGCCACGCTGCCTAACACCCCATAAGTAGATGCTACTGCATTACAGCCGCCTTCAATGGCTAGTTTTACAATGTTTTCTGAATCGAAATAAATTGGGTTTGGTGCAAACGATGCACCTGCGCTATGCTCAATGCCTTGGTCAACCGGAAGGATGCTCATGTAGCCAGTATTAGCTAAACGACCCGTACCGTATAACTGTTGCAAACTACGCATAACCTGTGGGTTGCGGTTGCTTGGTGCAAATGCACGGTCAACAAAATCAGCCCCAGGCAAGTGTATATGCTCTTTAGCAATGGTTTTACAAGTGTGGTTAAGCAGGCTATCTGCCTGTGCACCTAAAAGTTCAGTTATTTTAGATTGTGTAATGGTTGCCATATTTTACAATTTTTAAGGCTGCGAAGGTACAAAAAATTAAAAAACAAGGTTTACTCTTCGTATTTCTTATTTTTGCCCAAAATAGCCCCATTTTAACTTGTTTTTAAGTAAAATTAGCCCAAACAAAAGTGCATCTATCCCCATAAAACTATGGTTAGTTTTGCTTTTAGTGGCTTGTTTTCAGCTAAAAGGGCAAGATAACCCGCCTAATGATACTATACGACTACACCTTGCAACCGATACCACACAACAAAAAAAATCATTTGTTAAAAAAGTAATTTACGAAGTCTCTAAAAAACGAAAGTTTTTACTGGCTCCCGAGTTAGGTCGCTCGCCGCTTACGGGGTTTTATACAGGCATTTATTATTTACAGCTTTTTAAACTAAAAGGCGATACCGATTCGCGTACATCTAACATCGAAACTTACGGCACCGTAACCGAAAAACATCAGTTTTACCTAACCTTAAATAATACGGTATTATTTGACCACGAGAAATATTTTTGGCGCGGCAACACCTACATATCAAAATTCAACGAGTTTTTTTACGGACTGGGCAACAATATAGATGTAAACACTAAAGACTTAATTAATTTTAATTATTTCAACAGCCTGCAGCGAGTTACACGTAATGTTAAACCTCATACATATTTAGGTTTGCAGGCGCAGTTTAATAAAACATACAGCCTTAGTTACGATAAAGGCGGTTTGCTGGATGAATCTACCGCATACGGAAAAGGTGGCAGTCAAAACCTTGGGGTGGGTCCGCTTTTTTTGTATGATAGCCGCGACCACGTAATTTATACGCGCACCGGTACTTATTTAGATGTATCGGCCATGTTTTTTCAAAAGGCTTTTGGCAGCCAGTATCCGTTTACCAATATGATTATTGATTTTAGGAAGTTTATTAAGTTTTATAAAAACGATGTACTTAGTTTTCAAACCCTTATTAATTACAATTGGGGCAATGTACCCTTTAGGCAATTGGCTTTAATGGGTGGCGATGTTATGATGCGGGGTTACTACCCGGGCATTTACCGCGATAATTTTATGATGGTACAGCAGGTTGAATTGCGTATACCTGTTTACAAAATATTTGGCATTGTATTATTTGCCGCCGCTGCCGAAGTGCAGCACACTTTACAAGCTTTTAACTGGCAAGATGTAAAATATACTTACGGAGTTGGCTTACGCATTATGTTTATTAAACACGAGCGTATAAATGTAGGCGGCGATTTAGGCTTTAGCAAAAACACCAAAACGCTTAGTCTTGGGTCGGGAGAATCTTTTTAATCATCCAAATTTCATTACATTTAACAAAAAACAAAACCTATGAAAAAACTATTGGCAGTACTATTATTAGCAATGGCTTCTTTTTTAAATGTAAAAGGGCAAGGCGACTATTTAATTACAACCGAAGGGGTAAAAGTTCCAATTGAAGGAAACGCTTTATTAAGCACAGCACACGTTAGTTTTTTAGTTAATGGTAAAAGAGAATATTATAAACATACCGACCTTAAGTTTTTAACCATTAATAAACGCCTGTTTTTATCGCTTCCGTTAAAAGAAGGGAAAATGATGCGCCTGCAAGAAATTGTTTGTTATAATGATAATGCCATACTAACCAGTTTTTACCAAAATGGTGGCTACAATTTATTAGTATTTGATTGGGATTTAAAAACTGCTGTGCCTCACAGACTTGTATCAAATAAAAAATCAAAACAAAAAGAGTTTCTCGACGAAAACTATAAACCACTTTTTAAAGATTGCTCAAAAGCCTTTGATATTTTCTACCAAAATATAGCAAATACAGAAACTGAAACCGTAATGCAAGATGGGCATAAATGCAAAGTAGATAAAGTAAAAATGCTTGATAATGTATATGCTTTAAAATGTGGTGGCACAAAAGATATAAATACATTAATCAAAACTTATTTAGCTTCTTCATCGGGTAAATAAATTATCAACTTTTAGCTTAATACTAACTCAAATGAGTTACTCTAGTCTAGTCTAATTACCCTATACCCTTTAGACTAGAGTAGACTAATTGATACACAAATGAAAATATATATAAATAATAAAAATATATAAATATTGATTTACTCTAGTCTAGTCTAATGTGCCTAGGGATTCTAGACTAGAGTAGACTACTTTTATAAATGAAAACAACCCTCTGTCATTTCGAAGGAAGAATGACTGAGAAATCTTTATTTGCAAACAATCTAATCCCAAAAACAGATTTCTCCCTATGGTCGAAATGACAACGCACAGGCTAAACAACCAGCTAAAAATTAATGAAACTTTTGGCCTTTTGAAAGCATATCAATAATTGCTTCCATTCGTTTTTGTCTGGTCTCAGGTTTTTTTGCGGTTTGTAATTTAAAAGCAATAGAAAATAAATTTGCTTTATTTAAGGTTTTATAAAACTCGTGCGCCTTTTTGTTTTTACTGAGTTCTTTTATAAAATAATCAGGCACAGTCATTTTACTTGGCGAATCGTAAGCCATTTCCCATCGGCCATCGGCTTTTGCAGATGCTACCGCTTGTAGCCCTTGCGGTTTCATTTTACCCGCTTTGGTGAGTCGTTCAATATGAGCAATATTTACTTTAGACCATATGCTCTTTGGTCGCCTCGGGCAAAATTTTTGCAGCCAAGCTTGCTCATCAAAACTTTTCTTTTGGCCATCAATCCATCCATAACAAAGCGATTCTTCAAGTGCCTCGGCATACGTAATTGTTTTTTCGTTCGAATCTTTTTTAAAGATTTTTAGCCAAACACCATTAGAGACCTGAGAATTTTTTGATAGCCAAGTACGCCACTCTTTAGCCGATTGAAATGAAATAACAGGCGTATTAATTTTGCTTTCCATTATACTACTTGTGCCCTTGTTGCTGGCATCTCTAACAAAAATAAGATTTAAATTTAAAAACAAAACCCCTTTAAAGTTTTATCTTAAAAGGGGTTTTTGCACATCGGTTATAAAAAGGTTGTTTATCTGTAATAACCATTTATCCATTGTATTTGGTTGCCGTAGTTATCGTAAATCCAATAGCCCGGTACCCATATAGGAACATATACCGCAGCACCATAATAACCGGCACCGCATCCACCTCTGTAATAACCACCTCTATATCCATTATTACCATAGTATCCTCTATTAAATTCTCTATGATAGTTTTGATGACCCTCTCCACGATAACCACCTCTGCCACCGTGTTCACCATTCATTGCATTTGCATTACCTAAGCTAACTAAGCTTAAAAATAATATTACTGCTACTTTTTTCATGATTTTGTTTTTATTACTTATACATAAACAAAGGGCGTGCCAAGTTGTGTGTGTTAACATATTTTAAATATTGTACTTGTTGTCATTTCGCCTGTGCGTTGTCATTTCGACCGCAGGGAGAAATCTGTATTTGGGATTAGATTGTTTGCAAATACAGATTTCTCAGTCATTCTTCCTTCGAAATGACAAAGTGTGAAAATGAAATAGCAGATTACTTTAAAATTTCAATCAAAGAGTTTAGCTCTTCAATTTTATCGGCATGGCCAAGTTTTTCGTAAGAGAAAATAAGGTTGTGTAGTACGCGCACCATAATGTCTTTATGATTGCAAGGTGTATAAAAAGCAGGCACCGATTCTAATTTCAGTTGCTTTAAAAAAGCATCTATATCGCTATGCTGAAAAACAATGCCCTTGCGGTACGGGTTTATGTAAAATAAAATATGTTCCTTAATAGCATCTGTACCCGATAGGTTAACCAGGTTTTGGTGCTCGTCTAAATAAGCGCAAATAAAATGCTCGGGCAGGTTAACACCGTAAATGGGTATTTTAAGTTCTTGTGCTATAATAATATATAGGCAACTAAGCATTACAGGGTTACCACGCTTGGTTTCTAACAAGCAATTAAAAAAAGAATTTTGTGGCGAGTAATAATTGTTAATGCTGCTACCCGAAAAATTATGTACTTCAAATAAAATATGGTTAAGCACATTTATTTTTTCAAGTGCGGTAAGGTCTTCGTTTAAATCAAGCCAAACATCTTGGGTAATTTGCTTTAGCTGCTTTCTTAATTTTTCTTCGTTTAAATCGGGATACTGGTAATGGGCTATTAAAAATAAGCCTTTCAGTAAATCTTCGCTTTCGTTAGTGCCCCAGTTTTCAAGCTCCGATTTTAGTTTGCTAAATTGTATGTGGTGTATAATCTGCTCAATGCGTTTCTGCATGATAATATCATACGTGTTTTCCCAGGCAAATTCTAAATGCGGAATGGCAGGTGGCCCCAGCGATACAAATTTGTTTCTTATCTCGGAGTAAATAATCTCATCCGGATCGTCTAACAAATGTATAAGTGCATTAAGCTCTTTTTTATTGATGCGCTGTTTCCCCACAACACAAAATTACGTAGGGAATGGGTGGTTAATTTATGCTAAAAAAATACATATTAACAATTAGGTTGTTAATCTCTCTAAACTATTGGTAATTAGGTGCTCAACACTCTTTTTATAGTCGCTGGTAAACTGTTTTGTTATTCTATTAGCTATAATTACACATACAGTAAGGCATTTGTGGTTTAATAATTTGCCCAAACCATACAGTGCAGATGTTTCCATCTCAAAGTTTGTAATGCGTAAGCCATTAGCATTAAAATCGGTAAGTAATTCGTTTAGGTTTGGCTTTGCTGCTTTAAGGCGTACTTGTCTGCCCTGCGGACCATAAAAGCCCGGTGCAGTAGCCGTAATGCCTGTTGGGTTACCCACGGCAAACTTTTTAAATAAGCTGTCATCTGCCTTAACACAGTATGGGTAAGGCAAGTTAGGCGTCCAATCTGTATGTTTCATAAACGTGTCGCTTATAAAATCTTCGTTAATAGATTTGTAATCGGCATAGTAATTAAGCAAACCATCTAAACCCAAACCATATTGCGAAACCACTAACGAGTTTACAGGAATATCGGCCTGCAACGACCCCGAAGTACCCAAACGAATAATGTTTAAGCTACGCATTTGGGGTTTAAGGGTGCGTGTTTTTAAATCTATATTAACGGCGGCATCAAGCTCGTTTATCACAATATCAATATTATCAGTGCCAATGCCGGTAGATACAACGCTTATACGTTTACCATTAAACCAACCTGTATGGGTAACAAACTCACGGTGCTGTATTTTGCACTCAACCTTTGAAAACATTTTAGAAATTTGCTCTACACGCCCTTGGTCGCCTACTAAAAGTACATCATCAGCAATGTGGTCTTCGTTTATATCTAAGTGATATACGTTGTTTTTATCGGTTATAATTAATTCGGTTTCGGGGAATTGCATATTGTTAAATTTATGAATGCGAAAATAACATTAAAACTTGATAATTACCGCCCTACCCCACTTGTTACCTTTCCATTAAATATTTGTACGGAAACTACGAAACTAAAAAAAGTTTCCGTAGTTTTGTCGCGCAAAAAAAATCAAATCATGTTTATGAAAAAAGTAATCTTACTTTTTGTTTTTAGTTTCTCCTTTCTAATAAGCGTAAAAGCTCAAACACATTCGGTTAGTGGTTATATTAAAGATGCCAAAAACGGCGAAGTTTTAATTGGTGTTAGTGTGTACGAAAAAGGCACAACCAATGGTGTAACCACAAATGCCTATGGCTTTTATTCATTAGTATTAAAAGCCGACACACATGATATTATTATATCGTATATGGGATATAACACGCTGAGCAAAAAGATTGATTTATCAGTTAAAAACCTAACTCAAAACTTTGAACTTAGCGATGCAGCAAATGAGTTGAACGAAGTAGTAGTTTCTGCCGAACGCGAAGACCAAAACGTAAAATCTACCGAAATGAGTGTGGCTAAGCTCGATATAAAACAAATTAGTCGCATCCCTGCCCTGCTTGGCGAGGTTGACATTATACGTGCCATACAATTACTACCGGGTGTAACCACTATGGGCGAAGGCGCATCGGGCATTAACGTGCGTGGTGGTAACATAGATCAAAACTTAATTTTATTGGATGAAGCACCAGTTTACAATTCATCTCACTTGTTTGGCTTCTTTTCTATTTTCAACCCCGATGCTGTAAAAGATGTAAAGCTTATTAAGGGTGGTATCCCTGCACAATACGGCGGTCGTTTATCGTCTATACTAGATATACGCATGAAGGAGGGTAACAGCAAAAAACTGCAAATAAATGGCGGCATCGGAACTATTTTTAGTCGCTTGTCGATTGAAGGGCCATTGATTAAAGATAAAATGTCGTTTATTGTGGCTGCACGCCGAAGCTATATTGATTTTTTGGCAAAGCCAATCTTAAAAAAAGTACAGCCCGATTTAGGCGACTTAACTTTTTACTTTTACGACCTTACCGCCAAAATTAATTACCGAGTAAACGAAAAAAACAACCTGTTTTTAAGTGGTTACTTTGGGCAAGATGTATTTGGCGCAGGCTTTAGTTTTAAATATGGTAACGCCACAAGCAGTTTACGTTGGAACCACTTATTTAACGATAAGCTATTTTTAAATACTACTGCGTTTTACAGCAATTACAATTACGGCTTAGGTTTTTCAAACGCGGGTAGCAAACAAAGTTTTACCTGGACATCTAACATAGTTAATTACAGCATTAAGCCCGATTTTACTTATTACTTAAATAATAAAAACACCATGCACTTTGGTGGACAAAGTTTGATTTTGCAATTTGAACCGGGCAATGCCGTGGTAACATCGGCAGCAGGCTCTAACAATATTAGTTTGCCAAATAAATATGCCTGGGAAAATGCTTTGTACGTAGATAATGAATTTAAAATAAATTCGCGCATGAGTGTGCAACCCGGCTTACGTTATTCCTTATTTAATTATATGGGCAGTGGCAACAAGTTTGATTACTACGATACTGTTCCCAACAATTCCAAACGATTAAAAGATACCGTGCATTATGCCATGTTTAAAACCATTGCTCAGTACGGCAATTTTGAGCCGCGCCTTTCTTTTAAAGTAGATGTAACCGATAACAGCTCTATTAAAGCAAGTTATAACCGTACCGCACAATATTTACAACTGGTGTCAAACACGGCAGCGGCCACCCCACTTAATATTTGGACACCTGCCACCAATAACATTAAACCACAACTGTCAGACCAAATAGCTGTTGGTTATTTTAGAAACCTGAAAGAAAATATGTTTGAAGCATCGGTAGAGGTTTATTACAAAAACATGCAAAATCAATTAGATTATGTTGATAATGCCAACTTACTTTTAAATAAAACATACGAAGGTGATTTATTACAAGGCAAGGGTCATGCGTATGGTGCCGAATTTTATTTCAAAAAAACAAAAGGTAAACTTAATGGTTGGGTTAGTTACACCTACTCGCGCACTATGCGCCAGGTAGATGGATTAAGCAATAATCAATGGTACCCAAGCAAATACGACAGGCCAAATAATTTAGCCGTGGTTTTAAATTATGATTTTAATAAACGCTGGAATGTATCGTGCAACTTTGTTTACATAAGTGGTACACCAAACACGTTTCCCGATTCGAGGTTTGAAATACAAGGTTATGTGCAAGGTTACAACACAAGTAATTTACGAAACAATTATAGAAACCCATCTTATAATCGTTTAGATTTTTCGGCCACCTATAACTTCAAAAAGAACGAAAAACGCCGTTGGCAAAGTAGTATTGTGTTTAGTGTTTATAATGCTTACGCACGTAAAAACCCTTTTGCCGTTTATTTTCAGGCAGACCCAGCAAATGCAACACAAACACAAGCTGTTAAGTACACTGTTGTTGGCACCGTTATACCTGCTGTAACTTATAATTTTAAATTTTAAAAGAAGATGAAAAAAACAATTTTAAATATATTATTTGCAGTTTGTAGTTTATTAATAATCTCATCGTGCACTAGCGTAATTAAAGTAGATGTACCAAAGGGCTCAACGCTTATAGTAATAGATGCATTTTTAAACAACAATCCCGAGCCACAAAAAGTAAGGTTAACTACTACTGCCGATTATTTTAGTAACGCACCAACCCCACCAGTATTAGGTGCTACGGTTACTTTAAACGATTTAACTAATAATACAACGTATACATTTAGTCCGGATGGAAACGGAAATTACATTCACAGTCCATTACAAAATGATAGCATGGCACAAGTGCATCATAAATATCAGTTAAATGTTTCGTATAACGGCAATAACTATTTTGCTTTGTCAACCTTAAACAGAACAACAACTGTACGTGCCATTTTTTTTAGAGGTTCGCCTTACGACCCTTTTGGTTTAAAACCACCAAGCGATACCACTAACCCACGTGTATATTACCCAATAGTATTTGTAGTTGATAGTACAGGGCCTGTAGAAGATTATTATTGGCTTAAAACTTATAAAAATGATGTATTTTATAATGAGCCTGATGTAATGAAAGTTTTCCCCGAGGCAGGTTACGACCATACGGATGGCGATACACTTGGATTACAATTTTGTTTTTATGGTTTAACACCCAAAACAGACCAAATACATAAATATGATATTTTTAGAGCAGACTTATATTCGATAGATAAAGACACCTATAGTTATTTATCTCAACTACAAACTCAGCTTACAAACTCGCAAAGCGGATTATTTGCTGTTACACCCCAAAATGTAAAAACCAACATACAACAAACTGCCGGTACACAAAAAGCCATTGGTTGGTTTAATATGGGGGCTGTTAGTAGTAGAAGTCAGATTGCTAAATAAGGGCTAGGCTTCAACTACTTCTTTACTATAATCGTGTACCACGTTATAAAGCGTATCGCGTTCAACGGGGCGTAAATCAACTTGTTTAATTAAATCAACTAATTGTTGTGTAGTAAGTATAGGAGTTATTTCTTCAGAACCCGCCATAGAGTATATTTTGGTAGTATCATCAATGGTACCATCTATATCATCAGCTCCAAAGTTAAGTGCCAGTTGCGCAGTACTTCTACCAATCATAGCCCAATAAGCTTTTATGTGATCAAAATTATCCAAGTATATTCTGCTGATGGCATAATTACGCAAGTCTTCAATAACACTAACCTCAGGCACATGGCTCATTTGATTATCTTTATTTCTAAACTTTAGGGGAATAAATGCGTTAAAGCCGCCTGTTTTATCTTGCAGAGATCTAAGTCTTTCTAAATGATCTACACGGTGCCAATATTTTTCAACGTGCCCGTATAACATAGTTGCATTACTTTTCATGCCCAGGTTATGCCAAGCCTCATGTATAGCCAACCATTCATCGGCACTACATTTTCCTCCTGCAATTTCATCTCGTATTTCTGGATGAAAAATCTCTGCTCCCCCACCCGGCATTGAATCTAAGCCCGCTTCTTTCATCAACTTCATTCCCTCTTCGTAACTAAGCTTAGCTTTTTTAAAGATGTAGTGATACTCAACCGGAGTAAGGGCTTTGATGTGTAAGTTAGGACGATGCTCTTTTATTTTTTTAAATAAATCGGTATAAAATTTAAAATCTTGTTTAGGGATAACACCGCCCGTAATGTGTACTTCGGTTACAGGTTTATCATCCCATTTTTTAATCGTATCTAAAATTTGGTCAACAGATAATTCCCAACCCTCCTCTTTTTGTTTTATTAAACGAGAGTACGAGCAAAATGAACACGTATAAACACAAATATTAGTTGGCTCAACATGAAAGTTACGGTTAAAGAACACATTATCTCCCGATTTTTTTTGTTTTACAAAATTTGCTAAAGCCCCAACAAAACCAAGTTCTGCTTTTTCAAACAATAACACACCATCATCAAAACTAATGCGCTTGCCTGCCATTACTTTTTCAGCAATTTGCTTTAAGGCAGTATCAATTTTTGTGTGACTTAAATAGTGTTGTATGCTTGCAGGTTTCATCTAAAATTATTTTGCACAAAGATACAAAACAAGTTGCTAAATTACCTCTACAACCTCGTTTGGTAAATAAATTAAAAATGCCCTTACAGCCTTAGCAGAAACCTGACTTAAGGTGTATTTGTATAGCTGAAGCTGCTTAATATGCTTATCAGACTTCTCGCCTGTTTTAAAGTCTATAACCGTATGTTGCTGCGGGGTAGTAACTATCCTATCTGGTCTTATAATTTCTCCATCAGCTAAAAACAACTCGGTTTCGTTTTTAACCTGCACATTATCCGAGAAATATTCTTTTAAATCTTTATGTTGAATTAATTGCAATAAAATAGCTTTTAGTTCTTCAACCTGATTAACCAAAATATTCCCTTGTAAAACAGCTCGTTGTAATGCTGCATCAACATCCTTCTCTGTTTTTATATTAGCTAATATATCATGCAAGATGATGCCATATTTGCGCTTACTCTCTACATCAAAATCGTAGTCGGTTAGTTTTATAGCAATGCTTTTGTGTAAATCTCTGTAAGAAATGTGTTGCAGGGTTTCCATTTCTTGTTCTTTCTTGGGTTCCTTTTCAGGATACGTTCCCGTTTCAAAAAACTTACTACCTCGTTGCTCGCTATACTTTTCGTTTACAAAATTTTGCAACCAATTTGTAATGCAATTGCCCTGCTTTTTCTCACGACTAATTATATGAAGTACAGATACGGCACGCGTGCAAGCAACGTACAATACATTTAAGTTATCTAAAGTTTGTTTTTGGTCTTCCTCTTCCGAGTTGGTTTTAAAGTTTGTTTTCTCTAGCTCTTTACCTGTTTTCACAAGGGCAACAGGCAACTGACCTACTTCATTATTGGTATCAATTAAAATTTGCTCGGTGCTTTGCAAACGCCAATCGGCAAAGGGTATAATAACAACAGGAAACTCTAAACCTTTAGAAGCATGTACCGTTAGTATTTTTACCGCATTTGTATTTTGTGGTATTTTAACCGAAAGGTTATCTCGTTTTTTATACCACCATTGCAAAAATAAAAACAAGGAGGCGTTTTCTCTTTCATTAAACGAGGCTACTTCATCTAAAAAGAAGTTCACAAATAAGGGGTTCTTATTTTCTATTTTAAAAACTCTTATCAGCTCCGTACAAATTTCAAATAAAGGAAGCGATGATAAATGCGCAATATGCAAATCAGAATTAAATCCACTTAAAATTTCATTCAATTTATAAGGGGTTGATGCTGTTTGTTGAAGATGCACGTGCTCTATTGGGTATTTTAACTCCTCCTTTAAATAAGCCAAAATAGCGCAAGCAGAAATACCATCGTTATTATTAGTAAGCCATGTAAAAAAGTTAACTAAAAAGTTTACCTCGGCACAGGTTTTTAATAATAGAGAATCAGAAGACACAACCGGAATGCCATTATGCATTAAAAACTGAGCTAACATACTACCGGTTCTATTATTACGGGTTAGCACGGCAATATCGTTATAAGCATATTTATTGGCTAAAGACTCTTCTATAAACTCTAAGGTTTTTTGTAGAACAAGTTTATCTTTTTCCTCCGCATCTTTATCAATAAAAGACATGGTTATTTTACCACCTTGTTTTGAAAACGCCTGCTGACTACTATTTTCATATACTTTTTGATGCTCTTCGTTTAAATAAGTAGCAGAAAGCCAACCAAATAAATTATTGTTAAAGCCAATTACTTCAGCACAACTCCTTCTATTAGTGTTTAACTGTTTCTCTTTATAATTTATTTCAAGAGCCTGTTGTTGCTCATAAATAACCCTGTTTTGCTCAGCCGATTTAATTTTAGGCAGGTTTACAAACTGGTCAACATCGGCACCACGCCAGCGATAGATAGATTGTTTACCATCGCCTACAATCATACAAAATTTACCCTCGGCTAATGAGTTATGTACCAAGGGCAATAAATTAAGCCATTGCAAAACCGATGTATCCTGAAACTCATCTATTAAATAATGTTTGTATCTATCACCTAAACGCTCGTAAATAAAAGGCACGGGTTCATCTTGTATAAAACTTGATACCGTTTTATTAAATTCACTTATAAAAACAATATTTTTTTCTTCTTTATATTTTAAAACCAATTCCTGTATTTCATTCAACACACAAAGTGCCGTTATGTTTTTCAATAAAAGTTTATGCAAAAAATATTCTGAAATATTTTTTTCTCGGTAGATTTCTGTATCAAAATAAATCGAGCGAAGTGTTTCTTTTACAGCATCTATATCAGTATTACCATTTTTAGCAGGGTACCATTTATCTTCTTTAATAGCCGCATCAACTCGGGTACTTTTTAACTCCTCATTGCCAAATACTTTGTTTTTTATTTTTTTGAAGTACCCAAAAAAACCACTCTCACCATAACTAAAATCGGTAACTAAAATATTTTTTTGTGCAATAGTTAAATAGGCTTTATCTGCTAAAGGAACTAAATGATTTTCTGTTCTACGCACACTTTCTTGTAATTGTTTTTTAATTTCAAGCAAATCCTCCAAACTTACTTTACCCAGCAATTCGGCCTCTTTACTATCTTTTTTAGCAATTAAAATAGGACGAGCTAATTCAAAAATTTCGTTTTCTATTTTCCAGTTTTTTTGCTCATCAACTTTGTCAGATGCGTAGCTCAACAAAAGGTTTTGCAGCAATTTGTTTTGCTTCATATTTATCAGCAACTCATCTATGGCCCACCACAAAGCAGCATCTTCATCCGTATCTACCGTAAAATTAGCAGGCAATTGTAAATCAATAGAAAAACGCTTTATTAAACGATATACAAAACTATCAATAGTACAAACCGAAAAATCGGCATACTGGTGCAACAAATTTTGATGCAATTCTTTACAGCGTGCTTGTAACTCGGTTTCAGAAATAAATAATTCTTTTTGTAAATCATCTGCTAAATGAGTTTTTTCAAAAAGAGAAATTTGCCGCAACGCAGTTAGTATACGCTCTTTCATTTCTGCTGCTGCCTTATTGGTAAAGGTTACTGCCAGTATTTGTTTGTACGATATATGTAAACGGTGAGGGTCGGCCAGTGCCAATTTTAAATACTCTTTTACTAAAGTATATGTTTTACCCGAGCCTGCAGACGATTTATAAACAACAAAATTTTCGGACATAGTGCAGTTTATTTTACAGGAGAAAAGGTTATCTCATACATAGTTCCATCAACAGGTAATTGGTTAATAGTGCCGTGTAATTGCTCTGCCAGGGTTTTAATTAACTCTAAACCAAACGTAGTATGTTCGTCATTTAAACCAACTTTACTACCCACCCCATTATCGCCGAGTATCATGGTGTACGATTGGTCTTCATTTTTCTTCATCTTAAAAGTAATTACATTATTACTTTGGTTAGAAGGAAATGCATATTTAAGTGAGTTAGAAATTATTTCGTTTATTAATAAGCCAACCGGAATCATTGTATCCAAATCAAGTTTATCTATATCAACTTCTAAATGATATTTTATTGGAAAATCAAGCTGATAGGTGTCTACAAGCTGCTTGATTAAATTTTTTATATACTCGTTAAAGTTGATGGATGATAAAGCATTGTTTTCATACAGCTTTTCGTGTATAACAGACATGGTATAAATTCTATTCTGACAATCCTGAAAAATATCCAACATTTTTTTATCCTCGATGTAAAATTTCTGAAGATTTAAAAGACTATTTATTACCTGCAAATTATTTTTTACCCGATGATGTACTTCTTTAAACAAATATTCTATTTCTTGTTTTTGCTTTAAAATCTCTGTAGTACGCATGCTTACATGATGCTCTAGTTTTTTATTTTTAAGTTGTGTAAACTTAATACGATACTGAATAAACCAATATACGGCAATAACTATTAAAATAAGTATCAAAAAATAGAACCAAGCAGTTTTCCAAAACGGCGTAGCAATATTAAAGCTATATTGAGTAAGTGTGTAGTTAAACTGAGAATCGGCATAGGCTTTTACTTTAAACACATAATGCCCGGGTTTAAGATTTGTGTAAGTAACCTGTGGTTCATTTGTTTTAAGCCATTGTGTATTTAAACCCACTAACATATACTGATATTTTATTTTTGGGGCGGCATACATATTAATACCAATAAATTTAAAAGTTAAGTAGTTGTTATCGTAGTCAAGCGTAGGCTCAATAGGTAAATGAAACCAACCGGTTGTGGTGTACCCATTTTTTTCAAAATCAAATGGTTTAGAAAAAGCATCTATTCCTGTAATATGCATAGTTGGTTTAGTCTCTATGCTTATATCGTTAGAAGGCACATATTCTATAATGCCTTTTATGGTTGCAAAAAACAAATTACCAGCTCTATCTTTAGTAACGGCACGCGTGTTACATTCTATCCCTTTAAAACCTTCTTGATACGAATAGTTTTTTATACGAACTATTTCTCCTTTAGATGAAATATTTAATTTATCTACGCCTCTATTTGTACCAACCCATACATTACCCAAATTGTCTGTAATTAAAGAGTATATGGTTGACGATGCTAAGCCATCGGCTTGCGAGTATGCTTTAAATTTTGAGCGATTGTACTGTACCACGCATCTATCTGTACCAAAATACATATTTCCTTGTCTGTCTTCGGTAATAGAGCCAATATAATCGTTACAAAATTCTTTTACGGCTCGATAGTTTCCAATCTTCCCATTCTGAATATAATTTAAACCAAAGCCTGTTCCAATCCAAATAATGCCTCTGGTATCCTGATAAAGTGCGTGTATGTAATTATGTGTTAACCCATTTTGTTGAGAGTAATGGATACTATTTTTTTCTTGAAAACAATATAAGCCCTGACCATTAGTGCCTATCCACATATTATTGTTTTTATCAAACAATATAGATCGCACCGAAGCACTATCAGGCAATAATGAATATTTTTTTGCCGCATTATTATTGATAGAAAATAAACCGTTAGTGCCACCAACCCAAACAACACCATGTTTGTCTTGTGCTATAACGCGAGCCCCCCTTATAGATAAGCCATTTTTTGAATTAAACTTTGTAGTGTTTTTTTCGTTGTACTTTATTACTTCTGTTCCATTTGGCGATACCCATAAATTATTTGCTTTATCGGTCATGATACCAAATATGTTACTGGCATCAAAACCAGGTACGTTATCATAATACACAAATGGTGAAGGATTGTATTTTATTATTCCCTCTCCATTAGTACCAAACCATATATTTCCACTCCTATCTTCACAAACAGTAGTTACAGCATCAGCTTTAAAGCCATTTGCCCTATTAAAAAATTGTAATTTTTTTCCATCAAATTTGGCTATACCGGCTCCATTGGTGCAAATCCAAATGTTGTTATGGTTATCAAAAATAACATGCTGTATATCTATATTTTTTAACTCATTGTTTTTTTGATAGGGTATAATTTGATACGAGTCGTTATTTTTTTTAGACAAGATAAACAATCCCTCCCCTTTTACCGACAACCATAAATTACCTGATTTATCCTGGGCTATTGCGTTAACAGCCTGTTTTATTCTAAATAAATTATTAATGTTTACCCACTCATAGTTATTGTATAAATACACTTCGTCTCCGGCTAAAAACCAAAGTTTACCTTGTGTATCTCTCAACACTTTTTTAATACTCTTTGTATGGATAAATTCTGTTTTTAAGATTGAAACTGTTTTATTTTCAACCGTATTAAGTCCTTCAGTAGTGGCTATATAAACTTTGTTTTTTTTATCTACCGTAATGGCTGTAACATTATTTTCAAGTAAGCCATTTTCTTTAGTAAGGTTAAAAAAACTTCTACCATCAAAACGGGTAACACCACCATACGTAGTTCCAATCCAAATATGTCCATTTAAATCTTCATCTATGGCTGTAATAATATTTCCTGCTATACCGGCAAACTCGTCGTACACTTTAAACTTAACACCATCAAAACAAGCAACTCCACCGCCCTGTGTGCCAATCCATAAATAACCTCGTGTATCTTCTTTTAAGCAAGTAACTTGTGCCTGCGGCAAGCCATTTTCAAGACTTATTGTTTCAAAATTATAGGTCTGCGCGGATAATAATCCGGCAAGGTTTATAAAAAAAAGGGTGTATAGAATTTTATTAAATTTCACAAAAGCGCATCTGTGATTTGCTATATTAAAATTACGCTATTTTTTCAGAATACGTTATTTAGTTTCTATAAAAAAACAAGGATTACTTCTTTTTTACAAAGCCGTAAAAAGCTACTAAAGACCATATACCCTCTAACAGGGCAAAAGGCATAGCTTTAATCAAATAAGAGCCATAACAAGCCAAGCCTGCGCCAACAAAGTTTAACAGATTATAATAGGAGTTTTGTGCATCTACTTTTTTTAATGTAAGCAGAAAAAAAGCCAGTAAAACTAGTGATACGCCAACCGAATTTATAATATCGGGTGTGCTCATAAACTACTTAGCGCTTGCTGTGTAGTTTTTGTAGAACAATGGAATAGTTTCAATGCCTTTTAAGTAATTAAACACTCCGTAATGCTCGTTAGGTGAATGTAATGCATCGCTATCTAAACCAAAACCAAATAATATGGAATCTAAGCCAAGCTCTTTTTTAAACAGGGCAACAATTGGAATGCTACCACCACCACGAGTTGGTATAGGTGTTTTACCATAAGTTTGCTCCATTGCTTTCGAAGCCGCTTTATATGCGTTAGAAGTAGTTGAAACCACAACAGGCTCTCCGCCATGGTGTGCAGTTACTTTTACTTTAACCGATTTAGGCGCAATGCTTTCAAAATGTTTGGCAAATAAATCACTTATTTTATCTGAACCTTGATTAGGAACTAAACGCATAGATATTTTAGCAAATGCTTTTGATGGAAGTACCGTTTTAGCACCATCACCTGTATAACCACCCCAAATTCCGTTTACATCAAGCGTTGGGCGAATACCGGTACGCTCATTTGTAGTATATCCTTTTTCACCACGTTCTTCAACAATGTCTAAATCTTTTTTAAAGTCATTTAAATTAAAAGGAGCTTTATTTAAATCAGTTCTCTCATCAGCAGATAGTTGCATTACCTCATCATAAAAACCAGGAATAGTAATGTGGTTATTTTCATCGTGCATTGATGCAATCATTTTACACAAAATATTGATAGGATTGCCTACTGCACCACCATAAACACCACTATGCAAATCTCTGTTTGGTCCGGTAACCTCAACTTCCATATAGGCTAAACCACGTAAACCCACATCAATTGAAGGTGTGTCATTAGCAATAATCGACGTATCAGAAATTAAAATTATATCGGCTTTTAAGCGTTGTTTATTTTCAACTACCCAAGCACCAAGATTTGCAGAACCAACCTCTTCTTCACCTTCGATCATAAACTTTACGTTACAAGGCAGTGTGTTGGTTTTCATCATAAACTCAAATGCTTTAATGTGCATGTAAGCTTGTCCTTTATCATCGCATGACCCACGAGCAAAAATTGCTCCATCAGGATGTATCGCTGTTTTTTTAATTACAGGTTCAAAAGGCGGGGAGTCCCATAAATTTAATGGGTCAGCGGGTTGAACATCGTAATGCCCATAAACTAAAACAGTAGGAAGTTTAGCATCAATTATTTTTTCGGCGTACACAACCGGGTAACCTTTGGTAGCACAAACCTCAACTTTATCAGCTCCGGCAGCAATAAATTTTGCTTTAACAGCTTCTGCCATGCGTAACATATCAGGTGCGTGTTCGGGCTTAGCACTAATGGATGGAATTTTTAAAAGTTCAATTAACTCATCTAAAAAACGTTGTTTATTAGCTTGTATATATTCTTTTATCTGTGAGTGTTCCATGTTGTACTTTATTAGAATTTATTGCTACAAATATTTTTTAGCCAACTACATAATTATTTCGTCGTCGGCCTCGTTATAAAATTTAAACTGAGTAAAGGCAAAAGAAGCCATACTGCGTATAGTTATTTTACAACCGGTAGATTTTTTCCATTTGTAAAGTAAACTGTTCCAAAAGAATCCTTTTGTTATAAAGGCTTCGATATATGGATGTACACAAATAGTAATTTGCTTGAAGTTTTGCTCTTTTATAATGAAACGTAAAGCACTTTCAATTTGCTCAACAAATAATACACTTGGTTGTACTTTACCTGTACCATTGCAACTTGGGCAAACCTCTTGCACATCTACATTCATTTCAGGGCGTACACGCTGACGAGTAAGTTGTATTAAACCAAATTTACTTGGCGGCAACACATTATGCTTAGCCCTATCGGTTTTCATAAACTCTTTGAATTTTTCAAAAAGTTCACGACGATATTCAGGGTTACGCATATCAATAAAATCAACTACAATAATACCGCCCATATCGCGCAGTCGTAACTGACGAGCAATTTCGGCTGCCGCTTCCAAGTTAACCTCTAAAGCGTTTTCATCTTGTGTGTTGGTTGATTTTGCACGGTTACCGCTATTTACATCAATAACATGTAAAGCTTCAGTGTGTTCAACTATTAAGTAAGCTCCACTTTTTAAGTGAACTGTCTTTCCAAACAACGATTTTATTTGCTTTTCAATTCCAAAATTATCAAAGATTGGAATTTTACTATCGTACGACTTAATAATACTTAGCTGATCGGGCGCAATGTTTTTAAGATATGTTGTAATATCAGAGTGTATCTGTTTATCATTAATATGTACTGCCGAAAATTTTTCGTTCAGTATATCACGTAATAAAGCATTGGTTCTATCAACTTCGCCTAAAACACGAGCCGGTGGTTGAGCCGTTTTAAGTGTTTTAAAACACTCTTCCCACTTAGCTACTAAATCGTTTAAATCAGCTTCTACCTCAGCAACTGTTTTTCCTTCGGCAACGGTACGTATAATTACACCAAAGTTTTTTGGTTTAATGTTTTGCACCAATTCTTTAAGACGAACTTTTTCTTCCTGACTTCTTATTTTAGAAGAGATAGAAACTTTATCAGCAAAAGGAATAAGTACTAAAAAACGACCGGCTAAAGATATTTCGCAAGTAACACGAGGGCCTTTTGCAGAAATGGGCTCTTTAGCAACCTGAATTAAAATATCTTGTCCACTTTTTACAAGTGTGTTTATTTTACCATCTTTAGGTATATCTTTTTCAGCTTTAAAATACATCAGGTTTGATGTAGTTTGCTTGCCCGATTTTACCTGTTCAACAAATTTGGTAAGTGTAGCCGCCTGCGGGCCTAAATCTAAATAGTGTAAAAAAGCGTCTTTTTCGTAACCAACATCTATAAAGGCAGCATTAAGTCCGGTCATAACCTTTCCCACCTTGCCTAAATAAATATCACCAACAGCCCACTTAAGATTACCTTTTTCGCGATGCAACTCTATCAAACGCTTGTCATTAAGCAAAGCAATGACAATCTCGTCTGAGGTTTTGTTTATAATTAGTTCGTAATTCACGATAAATATGATTGAATATATATATGCGCCAAAAGCTGAAAAGATTTACTCTTTTCAGCATTGGGCGAATTATTTAAAGAAATGGATTATTTCTTTTTATGACGGTTCTTTCTAAGACGTTTTTTACGCTTATGGGTGGCCATTTTATGACGTTTTCTTTTCTTTCCGCTTGGCATAGAATTTATTTTTGTGCTTTGGTTTTTATAACCTCGGCTGGTTAAACATTACTTTTTAATTGTTGAATATATTTTTTAATCTGTTCTTTAATTTCTTTGTCGGGCGTTAAAGCCACATATTTTTCTAGTGTCTCGATTGTCTTCGTTTTCTCTCCCTTTTTTTCATAAATATCAGCCAAAAATAAATAAGCTTCTAAATAGTCGGGCTTTATTCTAAGTACTTTTTGGTAGCGGGCTTCTGCTTTATCAAACTGACCCGATTTTACCGCAAATGAACCCAAAACCATTTGCACCTGTATGTTTGTGCTATCAGCCAATTCAACTTCTTTAAGCATCCCAATTCCTTTCATAGGGTCTGTGCTTCCTTCTACATAACAAGATGCTAATTGAATTTTAGCCGGAATGTAATTAGGTTGAATGGCTAAAGCTTTGTTATAACAAAACATAGCGCTTTGGTAAAGACTTTGTACTTGATTTTTATCTTGTACAAAACCTACCGAATAAAAATAACGATTACCTGCATCACACCAAATTTTGGTTATATTTGATTTTTCTGCTTTCTTTTGATAGTAAAAGCAAGAAGCAACAGGCATTTTTTTGATGTTGAAAAACTCTACTACGGCATTTATACCGGTTGTATCAGTAGCCTTTTTATCAAGTGCTTCATATTCTTTCTTGTCTTTATCAGACATGGCAGATATAAGCGCATCTACATATACTTTAGTATCTACAACCCTAGCTGTAGTTTTTTCAGCAATATCCTCGGCTTTTTTAACCGGTTTTTTGTTGGCAATAAATAAAAGAACGAATAATATAACAGAACAAGTAACTACTATTAATTGTAGCGTACGGGTATTTTTCATTCTGCTTTAACGTTTTTCTTAATTTTATCTGCAAATGTTTTGGCAGGCTTAAAAGCAGGTATATAGTGTGCCGGTATGTGTACGGCTTGGTTTTTGGTAATGTTACGGCCTATTTTAGCAGCACGTTTTTTACATAAAAAAGTACCAAACCCACGCAGGTAAATATTTTTACCTTGAGTCATGTTGTTTTTAACAACCTTCATAAAAGATTCAACTGTGTTTAATACAATGGTACGTTCTACCCCTGTTTTTTCAGCTATCTCGTTTACAATGTCGGCTTTAGTCATCTAATAAGCTATTAAAAATAGGGGGCAAAGATACACTTTTTTACTAATTATCAGCACTTTAATACAATTTTAGCCAAAATACCTTGGGTGGCTAAGCTTAGTTAATTTTTGCCTTTTATCCCAAATCTATTACCGTTCTAAAAAAATTAAAAAAATGGCTGAAACTGTACTTTACTTTTGTTTAAAACTATCCAAAATGAAAGCAAAACTTGTTATCTCATTATTTCTAGTGGGCATTATTTGTAAAGGGCAGGAACTTGCCCGTCGTCCCCTACTTGGCATACAAATGGAGCAAATAACCGAAGATGTAAAACGTGTTATGGAGCTTCCTGTCGTAAAAGGTGTACTTATAAAAGCTGTTATACCAAATACTACGGCAACTCAAGCAGGTTTTAAAGTAAGCGATGTACTACTAAAAATAAACGGTAAGGAGGTGAACACACCTACCGATGCTGCTAAGTTAGTTTCTACCTATAAAGGTGGGGATGAATTTAGCTACGAAATTATACGCAATAAGAAAACACTAACAGGTAAATCAACCTTTAAAGCCTTGCCTATTGAAAAATATACCGATATAGATATGTACTATACGGCTACTAAAACAGTAAACGGTTTGCAACGTATAGTAGTAAGCAAACCAAAAAATAAAACAAAAGCACCTGCTGTAGTTTTTATTGGCGGCATTGGCTGTTATAGCTTAGATAACCCTTTAGATACGAATAGAAGTGAAACTAAACTACTTAATGCACTTACCCGTGCAGGTTACGTTTGTGTACGTGCCGAAAAACCGGGTGTAGGAGATAACATGAGCTGTAAGCCTTGTAATGAAGTTAGCTTTAACGAAGAGTTAGATGGTTATGTAAACACCGTTAAGACAATAAAAAAATACGATTATATAGATTCTACTCAAATCTATATAATAGGCCATAGTATGGGTGGTGTTATGGCTCCCTTGGTGGCTAAGCAAAGTAACATAAAAGGCATTATAGCTTATGGAACTATTGGGTCTAACTTTATAGAGTATTTGGCTAAAACCCGCCGTACCATTGGAGAAGCCTATAACTGGAAACCCGATGAAACCGATGAGTACATTAAAGATTATTGCGAATGTGCTGCTTACTATTTTGTAGAAAAGATGACTACGGCAGAAGCGACTAAAAAGAAAAAAAGTTGCAAAGACTATCTATCTATTTTTGATTACCGCGCTCGTGCGTATAATAATGAGTTGTACGATTTAAACATTCCTGCAGCATGGAAATCATTTACGGGAAAGGCTTTGCTTATGTGGGGAGAAAGTGATTATATATCCTCTAAAGAAGATCATCAAATAATTACCCAAACTGTAAATGCTTATCATCCCGGTAATGCAGCGTTTGTTAGCATAAAAGCTACTGAGCATGGCATGAAGGATGCTGAAACATTTCAGCAGGCACAAAGTGCGCCGGGCAGTTATAATCCTGCCGTTGCCAGTCAAATTATTCAATGGTTACGTCAATCTTAAACCCATTTTATGAAAAAAACAATTCTAATCACCATCCTTACACTCATTCCATTAATCCAAACACAGGCGCAAACTAAAAAGTTTGATGCGTTGTGCAATACTTTTATGAGCGGGTATAATGCATTAAACATTCCGGCTACCGATTTAGATTACAAAGTTAACTTCTCTAATATTAAAAGCACATCTGAAATACAGAAACAAGAGGCATTCTTTCTAGGTTTTGCAAAGCATCTTCATAAATTCAATGCAAAAAAACTAAACCCCGAGGAGAAACTTAGATATAGTCAACTTAGTTATGAAGTAGCCATAAATACAGAACGTGTTGCTTTAGAAAAAAAATGGAATGCCGAAGGAAGGATAACACCCGAAAACGGATTACATCAATTGCCTAATTATAAAGATTGGTATAGCTACTATATTAAACACTTTACCAGCGTTAATATAACACCTGAGCAGGTTTTTGCTATGGGCGAAAATGAGGTGAGGAAAATTCAGCAAAAAATAAAAAGTATAGAAACCAAGTTAGGTTATACCAACGATGACCTTTTTTATGCCCACCTACATAGCGATACTTTTTATTTAAAAGATAAAGAGCAAATTTTGAATGCCTATGCCGAGATAGATAAAACAGTACGGAAAAATCTTGATAAATTATTTCCTAAACATTATGTACCTGAAATTGGTGTGATGGAATGGCCTAATGCAACTGCTACTACCCCACCCGGTATGTATTTAGATAAAGAGAATAATGCCTACGGAAAGGATGTTTTTCAGTTTAACTTTTACCAACAAAAACATAATAAACGTGCTATGGAGTGGTTATATATGCACGAGGCTATACCAGGGCATCATTTACAGTTTATTGTAAGGCATAGTGATTCAGATAGCTCTGCACTTAAAAACAGTTTTTTTTATTTTGGTAATGCCGAAGGTTGGGCCTGTTATGTAGAAGATTATGGTAAAGAAATGGGCTTATACCAAAACGATTATACTTATTTAGGCAAATGGCAATGGGATTTGGTTCGTTCGGCACGTTTGGTAATGGAAGTAGGCATACATTACTATGGCTGGACTCGAGAAAAAACAATGCAGTACTGGAAAGATAATATTAAAGGACAAGATGAAATTGCCGACCGAGAAATTACCCGCATTACCAACTGGGCTGGACAAGCTTTATGCTACAAAGTAGGCGCACTTACTATTAAAAAGATGGTTGAGCAACAAAAACAAAATGGGGTTTCTATTATAGATGCGCACCAATTTCTTTTAACGCATAGCGATTTTCCTTTACAGGTTTTATTGAATAACGGAAAAAGTTAAAACTGTATAAAACAAAAAACGCCGACTAAAAGCCGGCGTTTCTTTTATAGGAAATATAAATTATGCAAGTTTTACGTTAACAGCATTTAATCCTTTTTTACCTTCTTGTACGTCAAAAGTAACGTTATCGTTTTCACGAATTTCGTCTTGTATACCTGATACGTGAACAAAGATTTCTTCACCTGTTCCTTCTGTTTTAATGAATCCGAAACCTTTGGTTTCATTAAAAAATTTTACTACTCCGTTTTTCATTTTTTGTTTTGTTTTATTTATTTTGTATTTATTAAAAATTTAATCAAAAGAATGCGCAAATACTAATTACACCCTTTCGGTTACTTAATTAAGAAAATGTAAAATTTATCGGATTGCAATGTTTGTTACAAATAGACTGAGATACAATCTTCTTTAAAGAAGTACGCAAATGTACACTTTAATTCGGTAGCAAACTAATTTATTTTATCTAAGCAGGGTAACCGTGCCGTGATAGTCATGTTTTTTATTAAAGTCGTCGTAGAAACTAACCTTCCAAACATATACATCTTCCTGGCATTTGCCA
The DNA here is from genome assembly GCA_035484495.1 of Bacteroidia bacterium. Classification (GTDB taxonomy): domain Bacteria; phylum Bacteroidota; class Bacteroidia; order B-17B0; family Aurantibacillaceae; genus PALSA-968. The sequence continues at coordinate 29,049 of DATHOW010000263.1, forward strand.
CCTTTATAAGTTCCGTCCCAGCTTTTATCTATATCAGTTCCATGAAAAATTAATAAGCCCCAGCGGTCAAAAACCCACAAATTATAGGTAGAATTATCAATGCCTATGCCTAAGCCTTTAAATCCATTATTTATATCATCGTTATTAGGTGTAAAAGCATTTGGGATATAAAACGTAACAGCTTCCTTTATAACCACTACTTCTTTTATTGAATCCATGCATCCATATACATTTTCAACAACTTGTGTTACTGTGTAAGTGCCCGGCACTTGGTCGCTATATGTATGCTGAGGATTTGCTATTGATGAATAACTAAGTGAATCAACTGTTTCATATATGTCGCCAAAGCTCCAATTATAGGCATTTATACCAGATGCCCCTATTGATTGGTTTTGAAAATAAACGATAGGTTGAAGAATATCGACATCTTTTGGATTCCAGGCAAAACCTGCCAGTGGCTTTGGATATACTGTTATGTAATTTGTTTTGGTAACAGTGCTAATGCAATTACTATCGGTTACTACAGTTAGGGTTACTGAAAAATAACTATTTTGAACATGCGAGCCATTGGTATAAGTTTGCTGAACTACCGTATTGTTGGTATAAGTGGCAACGGCTGTATTACCAAAATCCCAAGTCCATGTTTTTACAGGTACACTGTTGTAAATAATATCATTAAATATTGTTTTCAATGGCGTACAACTTACCGAATCTGCGAAAAAATTTGTCTGCGCACTTGGATTAATATATACAGACTCCGTAACCGTATTTGTACAGCCGGCTGTTGTAGTGACTTGCAAAGTCACAGAAAATGTTTTACCCGCTGGTCCAAATAAAAAAGATGGGTTTTTCAGGGTAGATGTTCCCTCTCCAAAAAAGTCCCAATGCCATTGAGTAATAGGGCTTCCACCGGAAGTTGACTCATCTAAAAACTGTGTGCTATTACCATCGCAAGCACCCGAATAAGTAAACCTAGCTATTGGATAAGGGTCTACTGTAATAGAAAAACTTGATGAAGGACCTACACAACCATTTAAACTAACAGTTACATTAATGATATTACTTTGTGCCAATGCAGGAGAACCTGATGCTGTAAACGAAGGGATAATGCTACCACCACTTGAAACAGGTAAGCCAATATTAGGATTGGTGTTTACAGTACTCCATGCTATAGTGGCATTTGTAGGTACAGCTGTTATAGTATCAGCAGGGGCAACTGCATGTGGGCAATAAGCTACATTGCTATGGGTAACAGTAGGCGTTGGTTTTACTGTAACTGTATAACTTTGTGGCGTACCACTACAACCATTTAAAGAGGGCGTAACTGTTATAACACCTAAAATATTTGCACCCGTATAATTTATACCTGCTGTAAATGTAGGTGGGGCATTGGGTCCGCCATTGCTTTGCAATAAACCAATGGCTGTATTATTATTTGCCCAAGCATAAGTAACACTCGCATTTGGTGTAGGTGTAAATGAGGGTGATGAAACAATATCATTCCAACAAAAAGGTGCCGGAGATGTAACTGCAACTTGCGGTATTGGCTTTACATTTAATGTAATTGTTTTTGATGAAACACAACCACTGGTTGATGTTATTGTTAAATCAATTGTAAATTTTCCGGTATCGGGATAGAGGTAAGTAGGGTTTTGAAGATTTGATGTATCTCCGGGGTTTGTTACATCACCAAAATTCCAACTATATGCCACATTTGTTGTAGGGGTAGATGTGTTATTAAAAACAGAATTTGTACCTAAACAAATATTTGGAGAAGAGTAAGATACTATGGCGTTGGCATCAACTTCAACATTAGTAGTTGAAACTGCTTTGCAACTAAAAGCATTTGTTACAGTTAAGGTAGCTGCAAAAACACCCGAGTTGACGTATATATAGGTAGGGCTTTGAGCTGTTGAAGTACCTGAGCCATCGCCAAAATTCCAGTTATAGGTTGCTCCGCCTGTAGATGTATTGGTAAATGTGGTAACAAGTTGTTTACAAACCGTATCAGCAATAAAAGAAGAAGTTGGTAAAGGATTAACCGTAACTGTTGTACTATAAGTTGCTGAACAATTGACCGAACTAACTATAGTGTATGTTACCGGAAAAGTACCTGCCGTGGCATAAGTATGCGTTGGATTATTTGATGCGGATGTTACACCATCGCCAAAATCCCAATTCCAATTAGTAAGTGTACCCTGATTAGGCAATAAAGTAGATTCATCGGTAAATTGTGTAGTATTATTTAGACAAGGTGTTGTAGCTGAAAATGAGGCTATTGGTGATGCCGTTGAACCAACTACATTAGCTGTTAAAGTAAGTGCACAACCAGTTTGCCCAGGGTTAGCAAAGGTTGTCATTGTTACTGAGTATGTTCCTCCTACATTTGCAGTAGCAGTTTGCGATGTATAAGCACTTGTGTTTACTCCTACAATGCCCGGCCCTGTCCAACTATATGTTTGCAAACCAGCCGGGGCTGTAAGAATTGTGTTACCATTAATACAAGGCTGTGGTGGTGCCGTAATTACAGCTAAGGGTGCGCAATCTGCCGCTACGTAGGCATAACCAAAATGTCCTCCTCCTCCACAATCACTTGTTTCGAAAGTAAGTTTTACGGTTTGACCAAGGTAAGGAGTTAAAGGTATAAGAACTTGACTCCAATCTTTATAAATAAGTGTGTTTCCTAAACCATCATGAATAGAATCAAAACCTCCAATAAAAAAGGATGTTGTACCATCTACATCATATCTAGCACAGGTTATTTCTGCTCCGGTTTGATCATACATTCTAATTTTAAAAAAAGGCTGAATATTTTCAGGATGGGCACTTTGAGAGCTTTGAGTTAAAGCTACCGCATACCAATAGGTAATAGTTTCTGAAGCGGATGTAACGGAAAATGTATTAGAAATAGTTTGATGATTATACGGAAATTTAGCAGAGCTCAAATTCTCAACATAAGCACTATCATCTCCTAAGCGTAAAGAAAAAGAATGCCCTGGTGGAACTGTGTTAACCGGTACATTTCTATCCATGCCACCAGTACAAATTTCATGTACATAACCCTGATCATTATATCCTGAAGGGGTTGTATTAAACCCATTTGTATTTATTGTTCCATAGGCATTATTGCCTCCAACACCATTATTAGGGGCAAAATTGTTCCATTGCCCTACCCAATTAGTTAAAGTACCCGAAGAGAAATCCAAATTGCTACAACTAGCACTTGCTGTTTTGTTAACTGCCCCGTTTTTTAATTCAGCTCCTCTTTTTTCGCTTTCTTCTTTTTCTAATGCAATGGCAGGTAAATATTTGAATTTATAAACTTCTTCAAAATAAGGCAATTTGTCTATCCAATATTGCTGAGCATTTGCTTTAGTTATGGCTCCTTCTTTTACTAAATTTCTATACTCTTCTATTTTTAGATATTTTAGTTTAGCTGCATATCTAAAAAAACTTTTACTCTCATACGGTGTAATGTGTAAACGCTTGGTAAACTTGGTTTCTACCTCCTTCCAATTATATAAAGAAGGGGTAGTTTCATCCATACATGAGTGAGATTTTGTAGACAAACGATTTTGTGCCTGCAAAAATGAAGACAACAGCAAAAACATGAAAAGAAACCCTTTTTTCACGAATAGTTAAATCGTTAATAATTAGACAAATATAACTTAAAAACGACTGAATTACAATAATTAGAGGTGTAGAATTGCATTCTGAAGGTTAATTAACAAAGTTTACCTTGTTTTTGGGTTTAACTAGGTCTTTTACTAATGTGATTTAGAATTACTTCACTTGTTCTTTTGGTACACGTAACAATAAAACAAAACCAATAATAAAAATTAAAATAAGGGATAAAACTGAATTTCTAATCCCTCCTGTTGCATCTTCTATAAGCCCAAAAGTAGTGGTACCAATTGCTAAGCCTATTTTTTCGCTAACATCATAAAAGCTAAAGTAGCTGGCATGGTCTTTAGTTTCGGGCAACATTTTAGAATAGGTGCTACGCGACATAGCTTGTATCCCTCCCATTACTAAACCAACACATGCAGCAACAATGTAAAACTCATTAGGTGTGTCAACCAACAAATACGTATAAACACAAATAGCCGCCCAAATACCAATATTAAGACCTATTGTTTTTATATTACCAATTATTGAAGACAGTTTAGACATTATAAAAGCGCCCGCTACACCCAAAAACTGAATAATTAAAATAGATATAATTAAACTCTGTTGTTGTTGTTTTTCATTTTCCCATAAAATAGCTTTGGTAGCAAAAGGCACAGCCATTATCATAACTGTTTGCACACCCATGTTATACATAAAATAACTAGTTAAAAAACGACGTAATTGTAGGCGGTTTTTTAAATCTATCCAAACATTTTTAAGTTCTTTATAGCCACTGCTTAATAAATGCTTTTTCTTGTTAGTTGGTTCAACTGATGCAGGCAGACGCCTGAATGTTACCTGTGCAAAACCAATCCACCAAAGGCCTACCAAAGCAAAAGTGTATTGTATTTTAGGGATTGTTTTGGTAAAAACAGCCAACACTAAAATAGCTATTAGTAGTAAAGAACTACCTACATATCCCATGGCAAAACCGCGGGCACTAATTTTATCGTGTTGGTCGGGGTCTGCAATTTCGGGTAAATAAGCATTATAAAAAACCAAACTGCCCCAATAGCCCACACTGGCAAGCATTAGTGCCAACATGCTGAATATAATATGCTCGGTACTAAAAAAACTTAGGGCTATACAGCTAAAAGAACCTAAGTAACAAAATAGCTGAAGGAATCTTTTTTTACCATCAGAATAATCAGCCATCCCTGATAATAAAGGCGATGAAAAGGCAACAATAAGATAAGATACAGCCACTACATAACCGTAAAAAGCCGTATTTATAAACGAGCCTCCGCAAAAAGGGATAAGTCCGTTTAAATCATTTTTTGTAACCTTTTCGTAAAAAATAGGAAAGATGGCTGATGAAATTACCAATGGATATACCGAGTTTGCCCAATCGTAAAAAGTCCAGGCACGAATTGTTTTTTTATCGTTTTTTATAAGCATATAAATTCTTTAGGTTATAAATTTAATAAATCATTCATTGTGTAAACACCTTTTTTATGCTGAATAAATTCGGCTGCTAAAACAGCACCTAAAGCAAAGCCCTTACGATTAAAAGCTTTATGGGTAATAGAAATTTCATCAACAGCCGATGTGTATGATACAGTATGTGTACCGGGCACTTCATCGGTGCGCACTACATCAATAAATAAATTTTTTCCGGAGCTGGTTTCTATACTCCATTTGTTTTTTTGAGAATGGTTTGCTACTATTTTTTCGGCTGTTGTAATGGCTGTACCACTAGGTTTATCAAGTTTATGAATATGATGAATTTCTTGCATGGCTACTTCATAATCACTAAAACTGTTCATCATTTTAGCCAGTTGCTCATTCATTTTAAAAAACAAGTTTACACCCAAACTAAAATTTGTAGCATAAAAAAATGATTGATTGTTTTGTAAGCAAGCATTTTTAATTTCATCAAATTTATTGTACCAACCTGTTGTGCCTGTTACTATGGGCAAATTAGCATTAAAGCATTTATATATGTTTTCAATTACAGCATCGGGTGTGCTAAACTCAATAGCAACATCAGCTTGTTTTAATTGCTGAGGAGTTATATCATTTATATTGCTTCTGTTTATTTTTAATACTATGCTGTGGTTTCTTTGTAAAGCAATTTGTTCAATTTCTTTACCCATTTTACCATAACCAAAAAGTGCTATGTTCATTTTTATAAATGCTTAGTTTTGCAAACTTACAATATATTAAACATGGTCGACCACTTCTACCGGTTATCTGATACTGAAAAAAGAGACTTTTAAAGCTCTTTCAAAACTCGATTTATAACTAATTACGGTGAATTAGGGGTTTTTATCGGTGTTTTAATCCATTTGTTAAAATTTTTTCGATATATATTGTTTTTTAATAGTTAATTACTATTTTTGTTCATACGTACTCTAAAATAAAGACTTATGAATACTGAAGAAAACGGAAGATATAACGAAGAAGCCTTATACTCAAAATCTGTACGAGCAGGTAAACGCACTTACTTTTTTGATGTGCGTTCAACTCGTGGAGGCGACTATTATCTAACCATTACTGAAAGTAAAAAGCGCTTTACCGAAGATGGTAAATTCTCTTATGAGAAACATAAAGTATTTTTATACAAAGAAGACTTTGAAAAGTTTACCGAAAACTTTGGCGATGCTATAGACTTTATTAAAAAGAACGCCCCTGTTGTGGAAACAGCTACTACTGAGAACACAGGCAGCGATGTTAGTTTTGAAGATTTAGGTAAATAAACCTTATAAAACCCCATAAAAAAAGCAGGATAATTATCCTGCTTTTTTGTTTTAATCAGTTTGTATCTATTTCATAGCCAAAGCGCTTTCTACTGCACTTTCCAATTCTTTTCCACGTAAACCTTTACCTATAATTCTGCCTTCTTTATCTAGTAAAATAGTAAAGGGAATGGCATCTATGCCAAATTGTTTAGCCACTTGGTTATCCCAACCTTTTAAATCGCTGGCATGATTCCAAACCAACCCATCAGTTTTTATAGCATTCATCCATTTATCTTTATTATCGTCTAATGATACACCATAAACATCAAAACCTTTAGCGTGCAACTTTTTGTACATAGCCACTACATTAGGGTTTTCTTTACGACATGGGCCGCACCAGCTTGCCCAAAAATCAACTAAAACTACTTTTCCTTTAAAAGAAGATATACTTAACGGTTTACCTTCTGGGGTGGTTAAGGTAAAATCTGGTAATGGGCTTCCATCCGCCAATTTGCTTGTTTTTGCTGATTGAGCTTCAAAAGCAGCTATGTCTCTTTTAAGATTAGCCAAATATTTACTGTTTGGATATTTTGCAGTAAGTGCTATATCAACCTCCTTATATAAATTTAAATATTTTTTAGGGTCTAGTTGCTGAATGCCTGCCAATACTGCTAAAGAGGCTTTATTTTTTTGCACTAAAACAGAAAATTTTTCTTGATACGAATCGATTATCTTATTGTAAATATCGCCAAAAACCTTGTTTAACGAATCCATACGAGCTGTATCCATTTTCATAGTACCCACCATTGCCTGAAACGCTTGTTGCATGCTATCGGTTCGTTGCTGAATTTCTCTACTTAACGCATTAAAATCTAAAAACACTTTAGTGCCTTCAGAACCTTCAGTTTTATACGTGTTTCCAATGTTTTTATAATCGGCACTTAAGGTTACTTTTTGTTCGTCATCTAAAACTAACATAGCAAAATTTTGCTCATTTGCTTTTACACGATAAAACCCCGGAGTAGGTTTAGCATGTGTAAACGAAAAAGCTCCCTTATCATCGATAGTAGCTGAATCTATAGAAACTTTTGCACCAGGAGCTAACTCTTCTAAATAAACAACATCTCCAGAAGTAGCATTTGAAAATGTTCCGTTTAATTGAAATCCCGAATCTTTTGTACCGCAAGATGCTAGCAAAACAGAAACCGACAAAGCATAAATTATTTTTTTCATTTTTGATTTTAAATTAAAGAAAGGCAAAAGTACTATTTTGTTAAGAACAAGCAGCAAATTAACCTAACTGTAATAAAAAATAAGTAAATTAGCATCAACTGAAAAGAAGCATTGCCATATTGTTTTTTTGCCTGACGCTTATTAATTTAAAGGCGCAGGATATACATTTGTCCGAATTTTGGGCTAACCCTTTATACTTAAACCCTGCACAAACAGGTGTTTTTGATGGAGACTATCGTGTGGCAGCAGCCTATCGTAACCAATGGCGAACAATTCCGGTACCTTACTCTACTTTGTCTTTTTGCGGAGATACTAAGTTTAACCAAGTGTTTTCCCAAAATAGCTCGGTTGGTGTTGGCTTAATTTTTAATAATGATGTTTCGGGCGATAGTCGTTATAGCATTAATCAGGCTTATGTCCCTCTATCCTACATTCAAAAATTTAAAGGGGATACTAATTTGACAGTTTCTATTGGTCTTTCGCCCGGGGTTAGTAATATTGCCTTTAACACACGAAAACTTTCATATGATAGTCAGTTTGATGGAGATGCTTACAATCCATCGTTGCCTACTGGAGAAAACTACCCCACTCAATCTAAAACCTATTTTGATTTGGGTTCGGGTTTAGCCATTCAATATAAATTAAAAAAATTGGGTTACATATCGGTTGGAACTAGTCTCTCGCACATTAATAGACCAAATGTTTCTTTCTTTAAAAATGCAGGGATTAATTTATACTCAAAATCAAACACCTATGTAAGCGTGAAATTACCGCTTAATGAGGTGCTATTTGTGCACGGTGATTTTATGTACGAAAAACAAGGCCCGTTTCATGAAACTATTTTAGCCGGTAGGCTGGCTTATGTGATGAGTAAAGAAGATAATATCTCACTAAATTTTGGTTTATCGGCTCGTTGGAACGATGCGGCTATTTTCCTGTTGGGCATGGATTATAAAAATTATCGAGTAGGCTTGGCTTATGATGTAAACACATCTGCCTTTAATGTAGCCACTAATAAACGCGGAGCTATTGAGGTTAGTTTACTTTGTATCTTTAAAAAGAAACCAACCTTTGTACCAAAAAAACGTAGTTGCCCTATTTATATGTAGTATGCTAAAAAAACATCTCTACATATTTATTTCATTATGCTTTGTGTTTTTTGTTCAGCAACAAACCTTTGCTCAAAGCCTAAAAAAACTTTTAAAACAGGGCACTGAGGCCATGAATGACAAAGATTATTTTTCGGCAGCACAGGTATATAACGAGGTTATTAATATTGATTCATCTACCATTGAACATCAGTATTTATATGCTACAGCCAGTCGTTTAAATTATGATAATGATATTGCTTTGCATTGGTATCAAAAAGTTTTTAAAGTTGATAACGGGCGCGTTTATCCCGAAACTATTTTTTGGCTGGGCGAACTTTTAAAAAGCAAAGCACAATATAAACAAGCAAAAAAATTCTTCATCAAGTTTGCTACTGCCAACAAAAAAAACAGAGATGAGCATTTGAAAAAAATGGCTGAGAAATCAAAACTTGAAAGCGAATCATGTGATTTAGCACAACTATTGATAAAAAGCCCGATGCCCATAACAGTTGAGCATTTAGATACAAATGTAAACTCAAAAGTATCGGAATATGCGCCAATAGAGGCTGATAGCCTTTTATATTTTTCATCGTTACGCGATAAAAAGGATAAGGACAAGAAAGCTGATTTATCCTACAACAAAATTTTTATCTCTAAAAAAGAAAATCAAAAATGGCAACGTGCTACCGAAATGGATTCTATCATTAATAAACGAGGAGTACATACTGCTAACACTTGCTTTAATGCTGATTTTACCGAAATTATTTTTTCGGAATGCCAGCAAAAAAATGCATCAACTTTTGTTTGTAAACTATATGAGTCAAAATATGTTGGTGGTAAATGGGCTACCCCTACTCTACTCTCATCACCTATAAATATTGAAGGTTCAACTACTACGCAACCTTGTTTAAGTAAGATAAATGATGAGACTTATTTATTCTTTTCATCAGACAGAGGCGGCGGGCAAGGCGGCATGGATATTTGGTACTGCAAAAAATCAGCCGACGAAAGCTTTACGAACCCGGTAAATGCGGGTAAATTAATTAATAGTTACGAAGATGAAATTACCCCTTATTATGAAACTGTAACGCAAACTTTATACTTCAGCTCAAACCACCATAAAGGCTTGGGTGGTTTTGATGTTTTTAAAAGTGAATATAAAAACGATGCTTTTAAAGCCCCTGAAAATGGAGGTTATCCCTTAAATAGTCCGCTAAACGATATTTATTATAGCGTTAACAGCAAAAAAAATAAAGTATATCTTTCATCTAACCGAGTAGGTTCTTACTTTGAAGAAAAAGAAAGCTGCTGTAATGATATTTATGCCTTTTCTATCCCGCCACTTATAACTGATGAGCCAGTAAAACCAATTGATACTGCTTTGCAGGTTATCAATCAGATGAAATTATTAGTACCCCTTACTCTGTATTTTCATAATGATGAGCCTGATGCAAAAACAAAAGCCATTACTACGAAAAAAAATTATAAAGCTACTTGTGATGCCTACTTGGCTATGCGTCCTTTATACCTTACAGAGTTTGCCAAAAACTTAAAAGCTACTGATAAGCAAACTGCCGAAAATAGAGTAGAAAACTTTTTTGAAGATAGTGTACAAGCCGGTTTAAACGATTTAGAAAAATTTGCCCTTTTGCTTGAAGACGTTTTGCAGCGTGGCGAAACGGTGAAAATTACCATGAAAGGTTTTTGCTCTCCATTGGCATCAACCGATTATAACGTCAACCTGGCCAAACGAAGGATAAGCAGTTTGCAAAATTATTTTAATCAATATAAAAAAGGAATGTTTGTGCCTTACGTACAAAACAACAAACTTATTTATTACGAAGAAGATGTAGGTGAGTTACCTGTAAGTAAAGTAAGTGATGATTATTACGATACCCGTAATAGTGTATATAACCCAAGTGCGGCATCTGAACGAAAAATACAGATTATTGCGGTTTCTGAAATTAGGTAAATCAAGCCGCTTTCTCCTTTATTTATTAGCCAAATAAATAAGTAAATGCTAAATTTGCCTTCTTATTTAATTCGTTAAAATGAAAATTTCTTACAACTGGCTTAAAACTCTTATAAATAATAAAGATATAACTCCTGAACAGGTTTCTGTAGCGCTTACCGATTGCGGACTGGAAGTAGAAAGCATGGAAAGCTTTGAAAGTGTGAAAGGCATGCTTAAAGGCGTAGTTGTTGGGCATGTTTTAGAAAGAGAAAAACACCCTAATGCTGACAA
>DATHOW010000264.1:0-3692 GCA_035484495.1 Bacteroidia bacterium
TACGCATCTTGGTTTAAAGGGCATTCCGGCTTTGGCTGAAGAATTGATGGTTCAACGCAATATAAATTTACTTGCTTACGCAGGGGGTAAAATGCATGTACCAACTATTTCATCAAAACAAAGTGCCGATTATATTAAGCAAGCAAAAAATAAAAACTTAAACATTACTTCAGGCGTTGCGGCGCATCAATTATTATTAAACGATAGTTCACTTGCAGAGTTTGACACAAACTTAAAAGTTACCCCACCGCTACGTGATAAAAATGAAGTAGAGAATTTAAAACGTGCAGTTATAAACGATGCCATTGATGTAATTGTAAGCGACCATTGCCCAGAAGAAATTGAAAATAAAGATGTAGAGTTTGACCATGCAGCGTTTGGTATCATAGCTTTAGAAACGGCTTATTCAACAGCTAATACAGCTTTGCACGGAAAAATGGAACAAGAAAAATTAATTGAAAAATTAAGTGCAAACCCACGTAAAATTCTGGGACTTGATGTGCCTGTTTTAAAAGTGGGAGAAAAAGCAAACATTACTTTATTTAACCCCGATGTTAAATGGGAGTTTACACAAAAGCACATAGCTTCAAAAAGCAAAAACACACCATTTATTAATTACAACTTTACCGGTAAAGCAGTTGCCGTAATTAATAATGGTAAAATGGTACTGTGTAAATAGTTTTTCTTCTTTAAATTTCGCTGATAAGTGTTTTCATTATCAGTGTCATTTTAGGCTCTTGCGTAGCAGCAACACGTTGTACATCTTCGTGTGTGGTTTTCTCAATTTTACCTGGTACTCCTAAATCAGTACAAATACTAATAGCAAAACAAGGCAAACCCATGTGACGTGCAACAATTACTTCAGGCACGGTGCTCATGCCAACAGCATCACCGCCAATGGCATGTACATAACCATACTCAGCAGGAGTTTCAAGTGTTGGCCCGGTTAAACCAACATATACGCCTTCTGATACATGTATTTTATTCCGTACCGCAATTTCTTTGGCTTTTTTAATCAATGCTTTGTCATAAGCCTCGCTCATTTCCGGGAAACGAGTGCCTAACTCATTAATATTTCTACCAATTAATGGGTTGGGAAATAAATTGATGTGGTCGTTTATAATCATAATCTCGCCTACTTCAAACGAGTGATTAACTCCGCCACTGGCATTAGATAGGAATAAGGTTTTAATGCCTAAAAACTTCATTACACGCACCGGAAAAGTTACTTCCTGCATGGTGTAACCTTCGTAATAATGAAAACGGCCCTGCATGGCAACAATTTTTTTTCCGCCAAGGGTACCAAATATAAGTTTACCGCTATGCCCTTCAACTGTACTTAAAGGAAAGTTTGGTATATTTTCGTAAGGAATAGTATGTTCTATTTTAATTTCTTTTACTAATCCACCAAGCCCTGTGCCAAGTATAATGCCCACTTCGGGAGCAAAGTTGTTTGTTTGTTTAAGAATATTTGCTGTGGTGAATTTTATTTGCTCTAACATATTTTACGATTTGATTATTAAATTCTTCGGTTTTATTTTTAAAGTCTATTTCAATTGGGAGCACAAAAATAGAAACCTCTTTCAATTCATCAAGAAAAGAAATTAACCTTGTGGCATCTTTTTCGGTTGTAATGATGATTTTATTCTCGTTTTCTATCTTATTATAGACTTCTTTTATTTGTGCAATGTCTTCATTTGAAAAATGATGGTGGTCGGCAAAGGCTTTGTGTACAACATCTTCAGCGTATTCTTTAACATAAGTAAATATAGGTTTGGGGTTTGCAATGCCGGTTATTAAAAGCACATGGCAATTAAAAAGATGCATAGGAACATTTATGGTTTCCTTTTTATCAAACAAATTGTAAGGGTGCCCATATTTTAGGTAAGAAAAGAACATGTTTTGATATGGGCGCGCATTTACCTCCTTCATGACACCCTTTAAATCAATAGGGGTGGCATATTCTGGGGTTTTGGTAACAATTACAATATCGGCACGCAAATAAGCTTTTTTAGACTCTCGTAATCTGCCGGCAGGAAGTAACTCATCGTTGCAAAACAAATTATCGTATTCGGTAAGTAAAATATTTAAGCCGCATTTTATTTTCCGGTGCTGAAAAGCATCATCCAGCACAATAACATCTGCACTTTTTTGTGCAAGAATTTTTTTAACCCCTTTTACCCTATTTTCATCAACAGCCACAAACGCTTTCGGATATTTTTGCTTTATCTGCAAAGGCTCATCGCCGCATTGGTCGGGCTTTGTATCTATTTCAACCGCCAAAAACCCCGATGTTTTTCTTTTATAACCCCTGCTTAATGTGGCAACATTATATTCTTTTTCCAGTAATTTTAAAATATATTCGGTATGCGGAGTTTTACCAGCGCCGCCAGCACAAAGGTTTCCAACGCAAATGGTCTTTGTTTCATCAAAGGTGGTTTGTTTAAAAATTTTGGTATCGTATAAAGTGTTTCGCAACCAAGTAACCCCGCCATAAATAAGCGAAAAGGGCCAAAGTAGTATGTGGAGTAAACCGCTCAAAATAAATATTGTATAAACATAAAAAATATTTTTATTTTTAAGGGTTTTTATAGAAATAATCTGATGGATAACAAAAAGACCGAAATACCAAGTGCGGAAGAAATTGCAGCTAAACTTAGAGAAGAAGAAGCTAATGCAGAAGTAGATAAAACAGCCGAAAAAGACGAGGTTGCCATAAAACAACTGATAGAGTTGCTGGGTTCGCACAACAGCGAACACAAGGATGCAGGGCTAGAGCTACTAAAAAATGAAAAAAGCGTAGATTTTTTAATGGAAGCCATTGAGCATACAGCCCATAAAAACGAAAAAGCAATCCTAATTGCAGCTTGTTGGGAGAGTGGATTGGACTTTAAAGGTCACGAAGCCTTTTTTGCCGACCTTGCTTTAGATTTGGATTTATTTGTTTCGTTAGAAGCCATTACGGTTATAGATTCTATAGAATATATGGAGGTAGCCGCTATGAAGCAAATACTGCAAAAATTAAACGATAAAAACATAAGCAAACACCCTAATGAACCTATGTTAAGCGACCTAAAACTAGGTTTGGAAGAAAAAATAGCGGAAACCCCGTAACATACAATAAATACTATAAATTTGCCTTCCTTACAAGCTATGTCATTAAACGAAAAAATACAAAGTGCTATACGCGATGTGCCTGATTTCCCTAAACCGGGTATCTTGTTTAAAGACATCACACCTATTTTTCTAGACGCAAAACTTTGTAGCGAAATTACGGATGCTTTTTGTCGTTCTTTTTCAAAAGCTAAGCCAGATGCTATAATTGGCATAGAAAGCCGTGGTTTTTTGTTCGGCATGTTAATGGCAAGTTGGCTAAACATTCCGTTTATAATGGTGCGCAAGGCGGGTAAACTGCCCAGCAAAACAGTTAGTCAAACCTATGATTTAGAGTATGGCAGTTCAACTATAGAGGTTCACGATGATGTAATTAAAAAAGGTTGGAACATAGTTATACACGATGATTTGCTTGCCACGGGCGGTACAGCACAGGCAGCAGCAGAGATTGTAAAAAAATGCGGAGCTAATGTAGCGGGTTTTACTTTTGTGGTAGAGCTTGATTTTTTAAAAGGGAAAGAAAAATTAATTAACTATTCAAATAACATCCAATGTCTAGTACAGTACTAACCGAAAAT
>DATHOW010000265.1:0-22131 GCA_035484495.1 Bacteroidia bacterium
TTGAAACAAGCACAGGAAAAAGGCTTTGCAGAAACCGACCCAACTAACGATGTGGAAGGATTTGATGCAAAATTTAAAACGGTAATTATTGCCTTACATGCTTTTGGTTTAATTATAAAGCAAGAAGATGTTTTAAATTTAGGAATAACCACCCTGCACGATAATGATATAAAATATGCGTCAGAAAAAGGATATAAAATTAAATTGACTCCAATTATTCAGTGTTTGGCGGATAATAAAGTAAGTGCTTTGGTTAGCCCTCGCTTTATAAAAGAAAGCAGTCAGTTATATAATGTAGATAATGAGTTCAATGGCGTTATTGTAGAAGGTAAATTTTCGGGTGAGCAGTTTTTACAGGGTAGGGGGGCAGGCAGTTATCCAACAGGGGCAGCAGTACTATCTGATATTTCGGCCCTATCACATGGCTATAAGTATGAATACAAAAAACATGTGCAAAAACATGCATCTGATTTTACAAACAACGTGTTTTTAAATGTGTATTTCAGATACAACACAACAGATGATTTGAAAAAAATAAAATTTACTGAAATTAAAGAGCAGTACACCAGCAAAGAGTATAGTTATGTGGTGGGTAAATTAAACCTTCAGTATTTAATTGATAATAAAGACTTCATTTTGAAAAACAAACTCTTTGTATCATTAGTAGATGATGTGGTTAGTTACGACGCTACTAATTTTATAAAAGCAACAGAAAAAATAGCTGTAGAAGCAACGGCCTAAATCCGTTTTAGATTATCTTTATGAAATGAAAATAAATATTAAAAGAACAGACAATGATTTTGGCATGGAAGCCATTAATGAAGATGGTAACAGGTTGTTAATGGATGGCGCTACCGATATTGGAGGTCATGGAAGAGGGATGCGCCCAATGCAGCTTTTGTTGGCTGCGGTTGGTGGTTGCAGTGCTATTGATGTAATTTTAATTTTAAAAAAACAAAAGCAAATTATAGAATCTTTTGAAGTAGAAGTTGATGGCGAGCGCGAGAAAATAGAAGACTATAATTTGTTTAGAGATATTTGTTTACACTTTAAAATAAAAGGAAAAGTTGATTTGGATAAAGCAGAACGCGCCGTTAAATTATCTATTGAAAAATATTGTTCGGTATCTAAAACATTAGAGCCTACGACAAAAATAACCTACAAAGTATCTGTTAATTAAATATATGGAAAACAAATATTTTGAAACTCAGGCTATACGTGCACAATTTGAACGTACTGATAATAACGAGCACTCAGTCCCACTTTACTTAACATCAAGTTTTGTATTTGATACGGCTGAGGATATGCGTGCTGCTTTTGCTGAAGAAACGGATTCCTTTATATACTCACGTTATTCAAATCCAAACACTGGTGAGTTTGTAAATAAAATGTGTTTGTTAGAAGGTGCTGAAGCCGGAGTAGCTATGGCATCGGGTATGGCAGCTATATATACCAGTTTAGCTGCTTTGCTAAAATCAGGAGATCATGTGGTTTCGTGCTCGTCGGTATTTGGCGCTACTCATACAATTTTTAGTAAGTACTTTCCTAAATGGGATATTAGTTATAGTTATTTTGATGCTAATCATCCCGAAATAATTGAAAATATTATTAAGCCTAATACAAAGCTTATTTATATAGAAACACCTACCAACCCTGCTATTGAAGTAATTGATTTAGAATTGGTAGGAAAGATTGCGAAGAAGCATAACGTAATTTTAATTGTAGATAATTGTTTTGCCACACCTTACATACAACAACCAATAAAGTACGGTGCAGATATTGTAATTCACTCGGCTACCAAATATATTGATGGACAAGGGCGTGTACTTGGTGGTGTTGCCGTGGGCAGAGTCGATTTAATAAAAGAAATTTATTTGTTTGGTAGAATTACAGGCCCATCCTTATCTCCTTTTAATGCTTGGACACTAAGTAAGAGCTTAGAAACATTGGCAATTAGAATAGAACGCCATAGTGAAAATGCTTTGTACATAGCTGAAAAATTAGAAAAGCACGTGGCTTTAGAATTTGTAAAGTATCCTTTTCTACCGTCGCACCCTCATTATAAAATCGCCAAAAAGCAAATGAAGTTAGGAGGAGGCATTATTACTTTCTCTTTAAAAGGTGGTTATGAGGCGGGCAAAAAAATGATGGATAAATTACAGATGATAAAAATATCGCCTAATCTGGGCGATGCCAGAACTATTGCTACGCATCCTGCATCATCTACTCATTGTAAACTAAGTGAGCAAGAAAGATTAGCCGTTGGCATTTTACCGGGTTTAATTCGTGTATCAATTGGCTTAGAAAATAAGGACGATATTTTGGCTGATATCTTACAGGCTTTAAGCTAAAATTTAGTAAATAATCCTAAAATAAGGTGGAATAATTAGTAAATCAGTTAGTTAGAGGATAGCCAATATGTTGAATAGCGGGGCGACTGCCCTTAAATTTTGTTACAATTATTTAACCCAAGCATTTAATAAATACACTAATTTTGTTGTAATAAAAACTATAAAAAATATGACAACATTAGTAGGAAAAAAAGCTCCAGCATTTAAAGCCTCAGCAGTAGTAGGTGGCGGAGAAATAGTAAATAACTTTTCGCTTGAACAGTATATCGGAAAAAAATATGTAGTGTTTTTCTTTTACCCAAAAGATTTTACATTCGTATGCCCAACCGAATTACATGCCTTTCAAGAGAAATTAGCTGAATTTGAAAAACGCGATTGCGCTTTAGTTGCTTGTAGCACAGATACAGAACAAAGCCACTGGGGTTGGTTACAAATGGAAAAGAAACACGGCGGTATAAAAGGCATAACCTATCCGGTTGTAGCTGATACTACTAAAACCATCTCAGAAAATTATGGCGTTTTAATGGGAGAGTATGACATTGATGAGCAAGATAATTTGGTTGCAACAGGAGCTATGATTGCTTATCGTGGTTTATTTTTAATTGATAAAAAAGGAGTTGTTCGTCACCTTTTAATTAACGATTTACCATTAGGTCGTAATGTTGATGAAGCTATCCGTATGTTAGATGCTTTAACATTTAATGAAGAAAATGGCGAAGTTTGCCCTGCAAATTGGGTAAAAGGTAAAGAGGCTATGAAAGGCAGCCACGAAGGTGTAGCTGAATATTTAGCTAAACATTAATCACAAATTAATACAAATAAAAAAGCCTGTTCATTTGAACAGGCTTTTTTATTGAATGAATATTTAATTATTCAGCGATAACTTCAAAGTTAATAGTGCTTACTATTTCTTTAAACAATCTTACTTTAGCTGTGTAAGAACCTACTTGTTTAATAGCCTCACCGTTAATTTCAATGTTTTTACGTTCAACATCGTAACCAGCTTTTTTAAGTGCTTCAGCTACTTGAATATTGGTTACCGAACCAAATATTTTTCCGCTTTCGCCCGCTTTTGCACCAACTTTTACTACTACACCGTTTAATTTTTCAGCGCTAGCAGTTGCTTCTTTTCTAAGTTTTTCTTCTTTAAAAGACTGTTGTTTTTTTACTTCGGTTAAGGCTTTTAAATTGCCTTCGGTAGCTAAACTTGCTACACCGCGTGGTATCAAAAAGTTACGACCGTAACCTGGACGTACTTTAACAACATCGTTCTTAAAGCCTAATTTTGATACGTCTTGTTTTAAAATTACTTGCATGATAAAATCTCTTTAATGTGTTATTACTATTTTAAACAATCTGCTACGTAAGGCAAAATTGCCATGTGGCGCGCACGTTTTACCGCTTGCGATACTTTACGTTGAAATTTTAAAGAGGTGCCGGTTAAACGGCGAGGTAAAATTTTACCTTGTTCGTTAATGAATTTCAATAAAAAATCACCGTCTTTATAATCGATATATTCAATGCCGCTTTTTTTGAAGCGGCAGTATTTTTTGCGTTTGGTTTCTGCCTGAGGAGGATTTAAAAACCTTACTTCTTTTCCTGATGCCATTGTTTTTGTTTTAAAAAATTTTAATTAGCGCTAGTTTTTTCTCTTTTTGGTTTACGTTCAGTAACCACTTCTCCGCCTTTACGTTTTGTACGACGTCTGTCTGCGTACGCAATAGCGTGTTTATCTAAGCCAACAGTCATGTAACGCATTACACGCTCATCACGCTTAAAAGCTACTTCTAGCTCGTTAACCAAAGTGATACTTTCGGTGGTGTACTCAAATAACTGATAAAAACCTGTCGATTTTTTGTCGATAGGGTAAGCCAGTTTTTTAAGGCCCCAAAATTCTTCATGAAGAACTTTTGCTCCCAAATCGTTCAACGCTTTTTTAAATTTTTTTACGGTTTCCTTTGCCTGATCTTCAGACAAAACGGGAGTTAAAATGAAAACCGTTTCGTAATGTTTGCTCATCTATTTATTTTTTTTAAGGGACGCAAATATAGTAAAAGCATATAGATTACGCAAAATTATTTTTGCGAGGCTTATTAGGACTGCTTTTTAACTAAGGCAAAGTTGCCCTTTATATCTATTTGCCAGCCTTTTTCGAATATACGGGGCAAATAACGGCGGTATAAGTACATGCGGGCGTTGGTATTTAGGTCTTCTTCGCCTTCTTTATCAATAGCATGAAACTCGTAGGTGGTAATTTTTTGGTGTTCACCCATAAAAGTGCGCACAATTTCAGAAATAGTACTCATAACCCCGTAAACCTCGCCACGGTTAGTGGTAACATACTCTTCACCCTCAAATTCTTCATTAATAACCCCAAAAACAATGGTAGCATGTAAAATATTGTCTTGTCGGCGGCCAAAGCGTACTTCGTAATGTAGTCCGCTTGGTGTTTTAAAATAGTAAACACTAGCCGATTTAATGGCAGGAAATTCAATCTCAAAATAATTGTTTCCAAACTTATCTACAGGCATAATAACGAGGGTAAAAGTACATAACTTTGCGCAAATTAAAATAATGAGCGATAAATATAATTTAAGAGGTGTTTCGGCAGGAAAAGAAGATGTTCATAAAGCCATAGCCCATATAGATAAAGGACTGTTCCCAAAAGCATTTTGCAAAATTTTACCCGATATAGCTGCCCAAGATGCCAATTACTGCAATATTATGCATGCTGATACGGCAGGCTCTAAACCTAGTTTAGCTTATGTTTATTGGAAAGAAACAGGTGATAATACTGTTTGGAAAAACATTATACAGGATGCGCTTATAATGAACATTGATGACTTGATTTGTGTAGGAGCAGTTGACAATATTATAGTTTCATCTACTATTGGAAGAAATAAAAACCTTATCCCTGGCGATGTTATATCGCACCTTATTAATGGCACTAATGATTATATTGAAGAATTAAAAAAACTAGGTGTTGGTTTAACCCTTGCCGGTGGCGAGACTGCTGATGTGGGTGATATAGTGCGCACACTTGATGTAGGTTTTACAGCTTTTGTCCGCTTGAAAAAATCAGATGTTATAGATAACGGAAACATTAAAGCAGGCGATGTGGTAGTTGGCTTATCATCGTTTGGTAAAGCAACATACGAAACCGAATATAATGCCGGAATGGGCAGTAATGGATTAACATCAGCTAGGCATGATGTGTTTTCTAAATACGTAGCAGAAAAATATCCTGAATCTTATGATACTAATCTATCGAAAGATGTAGTGTATTGCGGTAATTTAAAACCGACCGATAAAGTTTTAATAGAGCACACTGGGGTTGATGGCAAACATTTTAAACAAGAGATAGATGCCGCTAAATTGGTGTTATCGCCAACACGTACTTATGCTCCCGTTGTAAAAAAACTACTAACTGAACTTCGTGCCAACATACATGGCATGGTACATTGCAGTGGTGGTGCGCAAAGCAAAGTGTTACATTATATAGATAATTTGCATGTTATAAAAGATAATTTATTTGATACCCCTCCTTTATTTAAATTGATACAGGAGCAATCTAAAACATCGTGGCAAGAAATGTATAAGGTGTTTAACATGGGGCACCGTTTAGAATTGTATGTGCCTAAAGAAATTGCCGCCCAAGTAATAGCCATTGCCAACAGCTTTAATATAGAAGCTAAAATTATTGGTAGAGTTGAAGCTGCGGCAAAAAAACAAGTTACGGTGAAAACTGATAAAGGCGAGTTTATTTATAACTAATGAATTTTGCCGGATTTACAGAAAGTTTAAAAGACAGATTACTAAACTATCCTCTACCGGGACAAGATGCCCAATATATGATGGCTGGCGAAAATATTCGCCATAAAAAAATTGATTTAAGTGCGCTAAGTAATTACAAAAAAAGTGCTGTTTGTTTATTGTTTTATGAGCACGATAACGATGTTTATTTTGCTTTAATGAAACGCCCCAACACGCACCAATATCATGCTTCGCAAATTGCCTTACCGGGCGGTAGTTGCGATGGGGATGAAACATACGAGCAAACAGCCATACGCGAGTTACATGAAGAAACCGGTGTAGCCATAACCGAAGAAAATATTTTAGGTAGGCTAACACCTTTATATATTCCCATAAGTAACTTCTATATACAACCCATTGTTGCCTGTATTAATTGTAGACCCTTATTTGAACCTAGTACACATGAGGTTGAAGAACTTATTGAGTATAAACTAAGGGATATTTTAGATGAAAGCATTGTATCAGAAACTACGGTAAACTTAACTACAAGCGGTTTAAAAATAAAAGCCCCGTACTTTAATGTACAGGGCAATGTTTTGTGGGGTGCTACTGCTATGTTGCTGAGCGAGGTTAAGCAATTACTTAAAGCAAATGAAACTACCTTCTCTTTTCTATTTCAGTAACTACATTATCATAGCATAAATAATATTTCCCTTTGTTTAAAGAAGATATATCAACCGTGCTTCCAAAACCTTTCTTTAATACATTTCCATAATAATCATACACTTCAAAAGCAGTTTCGTTACTAAAACTTACTGATTTAGTATCCGGGTCTAATTTAAAAGATGGTTTATCCATTAAAGAGCTATAGATAACTTCTTTAGAATAACGAGGAATTCCACCATAACCAACTTGTTTAACACGAAATTTATTTTCGCCGCTATTAGGTGTTACTTTAAAATTGTATAGATGCTGTTGTGGTGTTCCGTCTCCGTTAACTTCACCAACATATACCCATTTGTTCCATTTAAATTGCTCAATAACATACGGTAAAGAGCCTAATTCGTTTTTAGCACCCCAGCTAAGTACAGCGTCTTTATTGATATCAATGCTTATTAAATCAAAAGTAGGGCGTGGTTTAATTGCTTCGGGGTTTAGTACTTTAGGAATGCAGCCATTTTTATGACCAATTTCAATAGTTATTTTATCTCCGGCTTTAAATTTAAAAGGTGCAAAATCAATTTCAAATGCACTTGAATTTACTTCGTCAGAAGTAACTTGTCCGTTTACTTTTACTTCATAAGCGCAAAAACCAACGCCATTGCTAGAGAAGCCATTTTGAATATATAAGTTTTTTTGTTGATATTTTCCTTCAACTACCAAAACACTAGCATTAGAAAATGCAGATGTGCCTAAAAGGAAAACTGAACAAATGCAAAGTAAATTTTTCATTGTTAAAATGTAAATTAAATATAGTCACAAAAGTAACGCATTTTTATTTGAAAAAACAACTTTTAACCTTTATTATCACAAATAATGTAGTAAAAATTAACAAAATGAAGAGAATAATGCGATAACTCTTAGAAAAGTGTAATCGGGTGGTTTTTATATCTTTACGATAAGCATACAACATTAGAGTCATAAATGCTACCAAAAATAGGAGAGTAAAGATAATTCGTCCGGTAGTAAACATTATTTAGTATCAATTAGGTGCAACAAAAATATACTTTTGCTACCACAAAATACGAGTGAAGAAACTTTTAATGTACATATTTTTGGCAGGATGTTTTTTAACAACTTCGGCATCAACTATTGATAAGGCTTATGCAGCCTTGCATGAGTATGATTACTTCAAGGCAAAAAAACTTTTTTATACGCAGCTAAAAAAGAGCAGGGTAGAAGCCTCGTTTGGTTTGGCTACTATTTATTACCGAAACGATAACCCATTTTATAAATTAGATAGTGCTTATAAATACATTGCAATTTGCAGGAACGCTTTTGCTAATTTATCTGCCGAAAAAAAACAAAAAATCACGCATAACCTTAGTGATAGTGCTATTGTAGCGTTACACGATTCTATTTCTCAAAAGGCTTATGTTGTTTTTTTGAAGGATGTAACTATTCAATCTGCTGAAAAATATGTTGAAATTTTTCATACATCTACCTATGTAAAAGATGTTTTATGTAAGCGGGATAGCTTGGTGTTTAACGAAATTAAAAATAGTCAGCAATCTGCGGTTATAACTAATTACATAAATATGTATCCGCAAAGCTGTTATCTTCAAAATGCTTGTCAAATGCTTGATTATGTAGTTTATCAAGAAACTACATTGGCTAAAAACGATGTAGCTTATTTAAATTATATAAAGCTATATAGTAAAACAAAATATACCCAACAAGCCAAAGAAGAGTTGTTGAATTATTATATAGAAACTAAAAATGCAACGGGCATTTATTATTACATAAAAAACATAAATGCTTCGTACTATGCATGGAATGCCCTTTTTAGTGTAGAAATAAAAAACTATTCTGAAAAAAACCTTCAATATTTTTTAAAAAAATACCCTGAATATCCTGATAAAAAACAGCTAGAAGAAGAGTTTGTTTATTGGAAAATGCCTTTATTCAGTATTAAAAATGGAGGTAAATATGGCTTTGTTGATAGTACGGGCAAAGTTTGTATAGAGCCTGTATATAATGAGGTAGAAGACTTTAAAGAAGGTTATGCGCTGGCAGAAAAAGATAATTTATACGGTTACATTAATAAAGCAGGCAGGGTAAAAATTGATTTTAAATATACAGATGCATCTTCTTTTACACAGCAAATGGCTATTGTGCAGCAAAATAAAAGTGTTTTTTTAATTGACCATGCAGCAAAAAAAATATCGGCTGATTATGATGAAATTACTGATTTTGCTGATAATGTAGCCATAGTAAAAAAGAATAATTTATATGGCGCTATTAATTATACCGGAGAAGAAATGATTAAACCAAACTTTTACAGCTTGAGTGATTTTTCTGAAAATATGGCGGCTTTTATGCAAAATAATAAATATGGGTTTATTAATAAGCAGGGATTTACTGTTATAGCACCAATATTTACTTGGGTTTCGGGGTTTAAAAACAATCAGTGTAGGGTTAAAATAGATAGCCGTTTAGGTGTCATAAATAAACGAGGAGATTTTGTTGTTGAACCTAATTACGATTTGATTGATGATACTTACAAAGGAATTTATTTGGTTGTGAAAAACAATTTATATGGTTTTATAGATTCTTCGGGCTGTTTGCTTTCTGAAATAAGATATAGTTATAATCCTTCTTTAAAGACGGCAGACCTTACAAACGGAATTTATATGCGTCTTATAAAAGATAATAAAGAAGAGTTGCAGGATAAAAATGGAGCGAAATATTTTGCGCAAGAAAAGTTTTCGCAAATACAATTAAGTGAAAATGATGTGCTTGTTGGGGGTAAAAAAAATAAAGCACAGTTTTATAGTGTAACAAAAACAACACTTCCTAAAACTATGTGCACTAAAATACGTACAGATAAAAAATATTGGTATTGCAGTAGTGATAAAGGAACTAGCGTTTTTGATGCTAGGTTAAAAGAGAAACTTTTTACTGTTGAAGCGGATGAAATTAAATCATTAACTGATACGTATTTTACTTACACAACTGATGATGGTTCAGGTATAATAACTAAAGCTGGAGTGGTAGTTTTAGGAGCCTTTTTTGATGAAATAACACCTACGCAAGAGCCAAACATTTTTTATGTAGAACGCAAAGAAAAAGGCGCTTACTTTAATGTAAACGCCCTTAAGTTTATTTGGCAAGAAAATGGCTTTAACCCAGCTTACATAGCTGATGAAGAGTAGCGTGAGTCACGTTCTCTTGGGTTAATAGTCATTACCGGAATATTTGAGATATCAATAACTTTTTGAGCCATAGTGCCTAAAAACATTTCGCGTACTGATAAACCTGGTTTATTCATAATTACAATTAAGTCGGTTTCAATTTTGTTAGCGTACTCTACAACAGTTTCAGCAATGTTTTCGCTTGGCATAGTTTTGTTGCTACAAGTAACTCCTTTAGCTTTAATGTATTGCTTTACTTGGTGTACATAGGCGTGTAATTGGTTTTCATATTTCTCATCTTTTAACGAGAATAAACCTAAAATACGTATAGCGGCACCAAAATAGCGTGCAAATTCAATAGCAACATCTACTTTCTCACGAGAATCGCGCGATAAGTCAATTGGTAATAAAATATTTTCGCAACCATCGCGCTGCTCTCTGCCTCTAATAGTAACTATAGGGCAAGGGCTTTTACGTACCATTTCAGATGCGCTGTCAGATAAAATATCTTTTGATTTAATGTGAGATTCTACCCCCACCACAATCATTTTTGCCTCAACTTCCTGGGCAACACGTACAGTTTCTTTATAAATGTTGCCTTTTATATTCATAAAATCGCAAGGCACATTCGATTCTTCCTTCGTTTTTTTAGTTAGCTGTGTAATCTCATCGAAACGCTCTTCGCCTTGTTTTTCGTACACATGCAAAAGAAGCAATTTAGAGTTTGTGTATCTAGCCAGGTTATATGATTGGCTGATTGCATATAAACTTTGCTCGGTAAAATCAAGCGGAATTATGATGACATCTTTTAATTCGTTCTGTTTATCCATAAAATAATTTAACATTTGGTTATGCGAAAATAGTAAAAATTATTTAGAGCCCGCTTTTTACGTTTTAGAACCTTAATTTACCCTAACTTTGCTGCAAAATGACCTTAAAAGATAGCTTTAAAAAATACCACCCTTATTTTGTAGACATTTGGCAGTATTTAATTATCATTGTTATTATGATAATTGCAGCCATTTTTATTTTATAGAATTATTGCTTCATCACTTTTTCAGCTTTATCGGGCTGATTAGTCATTAAGTAAAGTTTCCTAAGCGTTTTTCTAGTACCGGTATCATTTGGGCTTATTTCAATAGTTTTTTCGAACGCAGGGATTGCTTTATTGATTAACTCGGTTGATTTTGCTTCGCATTCTTTTAATTTGGTAGCTTGTTTAATTAAATCATCGCATCGTTTTTGTTGCTCAATGCTCCAGTTGTTATAAACAAGGCCAAGGTTAAACCAAGCTTCGTAAAGTTTTGGGTCTAATTCGGTAGCTTTTTTATAGCTTGCCTCAGCATTTCCCATTATTTCATCGTAGTTTTTAGGTTTCTCTAAATCTTTTTTAGCCGCAACATCTCTTGGGTTTGCCATGCTATAATATGCAATGCCTTTAGCTAAGTAAAATTTACCATTTTTAGGGTCGGTAGCAATAGCTTTATCTAAATTAGCAAGGGCTTCTTGGTTTTTTCCTTTACTCATTAAATAATCTGTTTCGCGATTCATTAAATCTACATTAGTAGGAAATGCAACACGGCCCGCTTGCAATGTTTGTATAGCACCTACAGTATCTTTTAAAATCATTTTAGCATCCGATAAGTTGCCATAGTTATAAGCAGTAGCTACTTTTTCATCTATTGCCTTTTGATTGTATGTTTTAACTTTTCCGTAATCTTTTTCTCTTTGAGCACAAATAAGTGCATTGGTTAATTGGCTGGTATCTTTTTTACCCATCATTTTAGATGCTTCAAAAGATGTTTCAAAAAACTCCATAGCCTCTTTATACTTGCCTGCATTATATTTACCAATAGCCAAATTGTTAACATCGTTAAACATTTGCATGCTTAACATCCCAAAATCGGCTTGGTATGCCTTGTCTTTATCAAGTGGCACGGCTTTTTCAATCGCCTTTGCGGCTTCTTCATAATCAGCTGTAGATACAGCTCCATAAGCTTTTGTTAACCTTTCATTTTTATTGGTAACGGTAGCCGGCACCTTTTTTTCTTCCTGCTCTAAGTTGTTTTTAAATAAATCATAATAAACTTTAGCACGGTAAACCCATGTTTTGGCTTTATCCTTAGTATCTTCATTGTTAGATGCTAAATCAATACATTCTTTAGCTTTCATTAAAGAAGCAACATCTTTACTAGTTTCATAATCTTGCAAGCTGCGCCATGCAGTTTGTACTTTTGCACTTTGAGAAAAAGCTACAGCGGGTAGACTTAATGCAATAAAGAATTTACTTACTTTTTTCATACTGGTTTATAATGATTTTTGAATTAATCTTAAATATTTTGCCAAATATACAATTTGAATTAAGAATTAGAAATTATGGATGCAAGCTAAAAAAATGTTAAATAAACTTGTTAAATAAATTTTAAGATATATATTTGCTACACTACATTTTAAATTATATGATTAAAAAGTTTTTATTTTTATTACCTCTTTTATCTGTTTTATTTTTTTCGTGCAAAAAACAGGAAACACCCGATGCTAAATTTACGTTTACAGCAACCTTACAAAGTAGCAACCATGTAAATTTAAGTTGGGCGGCGGTTAAGTTAGCTGAGTTTAAAAATATTACAGTTTATAGGTCGTCAACGCCAATTCCTGATCCAACATTTCAAACCCCGATTGATGGTAATTTAATAGTAGATATAATTACAGATAAAACAATTACTAGCTTTAACGATTCAAACTTTAGTGTTGGCAGTAGCGGAGCCGTTTATTACAAATTAGTTCTTAACTTAAATAACCGATTTATAGTTTCTGAGTTAGAACAAGTGAGTTTTAATGCTTTTTCTTTAATACTACCAAGTACTGTATCGCAATTTGGTAACAGTTTTGCTACAGCAACCCTTTCACAAAGAAACTCTTTATATGTTATAAACTACTCTCAGGGTACAATAAGCTTGATTGATTACGTTCAGAAAAAAATTATGGTTACTACTAATTTCTCTGCTAGCAATATTGGCGGGGTAGTATATGCAACTATTGATAACGGAAGCCCGGAGTTGTTTTTTATAGTAAATAATACAGAAATTGTTTGTTATGATGGTGTTACTTTAAATCCTAAATATAGTGTTTTTGCTTCAAATTCAATAATGGATTTTAAAGTAAAAAACGGTTTTTTGTATGTACTTAATTATGGTGGAAATTTAGCTACATATAATTTAAGCAGCCAAAGTTTAGTAAATCAAATTCAAATTAATAATTCCGGCAATAGTAATAACTTGGGTTTGTTTACAGGTAATTTCACTAATCAGTTGTATGTAAAATATTCTACTCAAATGAATACATATCAACCAAGTACAAATACGTATATTTATTCGTATAAAAATGTGCTTTTGTCTTATAATTTAGCAAATGGAATTCCTTCAACATATACTAACCTAAATATTGCAGCTTTAAACATTGACACTTTAAATAGTAATAATATAAACAGCGGTTCTTATTGTCATTTATCTTCAGATGGAAAGTACTTAGCTTGTAATCAAAGCGGAGACGTTTACTCGTTTGTTGATAATAGCACCCATAATATCCGATCATCAAACAATTTTAACCCGTATGCTTCGTTCTCTGATGATGGTAAATTTGTTATGGGGAGGATAAATATAGGCGGTGGTAATAGTAATTTTCCTAATTCTACTTTAATGGATGTGTATGCTTTACCCGGATTTAATTTGGTAACCAGTTTAAAAACTTTAAATACCGGGCAATTTACTTTATCGAATGATTTTATGACTAATGATACGCTAATTTCTTACAACATTGCACAAAACTTTACCAGCGGACAAACCATAAGCACCTTAACAGTTTTATTTAAAAAAATTGATTAGTATGACAAAAAGTATAATTGCCTTTTTTATTTTAATAAATGGTTGCTTGGTATCTGCACAAACAGATACCGTAAAGCACCGTGCTATTGATACGACCAAACACAATCCATCGTTTTATAAAAATACAATCTCTGTTAATTTATCGGGTTCATTGGCTAGGGTTATAAAACCAAATGCAACACCTGATTTAAATTCAGCTTTTTTGTATTATACCCGTAATTTTAAAAATTGCTTTGTACGTTTAGGTGTAAATGGTTGGAATACACAAAATATTCAAAATAATGTGCAAACTAACGAGCAAACGGTTAGCAATAAATTTTACTCGAGTGCTAGTTTAGGTTTTTATTTAACTAAAAACGTAGGTAGAAAATTTAGTGTAGCTTATGGTTTAAATTTCCTTACAGCTTATGTAGATAGTTCTACTACATTTATTACTTCGTTTGATAAGGTTAAAAATTACGCAACTTCTGTACATTATGGGGTTGCACCGGGTGTTATCCTTAAATATAAAATTAATAAGCGTTTATCTGTTTTTGCTGAATACACTTTACCTGTAAAAATGATTATTTCTAAAACAGGAACTACGTATAGTTTATTCCCTAACGAAAACTCTACAGATAGAAAAACAACAAATTATTCGTCGCAGATATATAACCCGATTTCTATTTACATATCATGTTCTTTTTAAAACAAATAGCTATGAAAAAAACAATTTTTGTATCCTCAATTGCAGCTGTTGTAACAGCTTGTGCAATTTTTGCATCTTGTAAAAAACAAGATCATGCGGTAGCTACTAATGAAGATAAACCAAACTTGGATTATTCGTATAATTACGTACTATCTCCAAGCATAAATATTAATTTAACTACTAGTAATGCTATTACTAATTCGGGAGCAAGGCTGGGCAGAGCTTTATTTTATGATAAAAAATTATCTAAAAATAACATGGTAGCTTGCGCATCTTGCCACAAGCAAGAATACGCTTTTGCTGATAATGTGAGTTTTAGCGATGGGTTTAATGGCGGTAAAACATCCCGCAACTCATTAGCCATTGTAAATGCAATACAATCAAAAGGTTTCTTTTGGGATAACAGAACGCTGAAATTAGAGGATATGGTTTTGCAGCCAATTAAACATCAGGTTGAAATGGGCCTTGATAATTCTAATTTTTTAATCGAAAAATTAAATGCTACATCTTATTACCCGCAATTATTTAATGAAGCTTTTGGCACACCTACTATTACAAGAGAGGCTATTGGTAAGGCTTTAGCTCAATTTATTTACTCGATGTTTGTATCAAATTCTAAGGCAGATAAAGCCAATATTTTATTTAACGGTAATGGATGGAACAATAATAACGGAGTATTAAATGCTGATGAGCAGTCAGGAGCAAGCCTTTTTCAAAATTTTTGTGCAAATTGCCACTCGAGTACTAATTTAAGAGGTTGGGGCGATTTAGCTTGGGGTAATATAGGCTTAGATTCTGTTTATTCAGATAAAGGCTTAGGTGCTCTAACTTCAAATCCGACGGAAGATGGCGTTTTTAAAATCCCTTCTTTAAGAAATGTAGGGCTTACAGCACCCTATATGCATGATGGAAGATACGCTACTCTTGAACAAGTGGTAGAGCATTATAACTCGGGAATTATGTATAATGCTAACTTAAGCTCTCAATTATTAGCTAGAGACCCAGTTACTTACCAGCCTATAAATCAGGCAGTAAAGTTTAATTTAAGCGATAAAAATAAGCAGTGTTTAGTAGCATTTTTGAAAACGCTTACTGATTACTCTTTGGTATCAGACCCTAAGTTTTCTAACCCATATAAAAACTAAATAGGTTTTTATAAAAGGCACTGAAAGAAATTTAAGTAGGAAAAAAATTAATGCGAGCTTAAAAGGTTTATTTATTATCAATAACCTTAGGTGCTTTAAAGTAATCGCTATCTTTTTTAGGAGCGTTTAGTAAAGCTTCTTTTTGAGAGATAGTTTCTTTTACAACATCTTCGCGTAATACGTTGCTTTCGTCGGTCATATAAATTAAAGGCTCTACACCTTTAGTGTTAAGCTCATTTAGTTTTTCAACAAAGGCAAGCATACGGTTCATGTCGTTTACCATTTCGTTTTTGGCAGCCGTATCAACAAACTCTAATCGAGCTAAGTGTGCTACTTCATCAACCGTTTTATGATCTATTTTACCCATGTTGTTTTAAGGTGTTATCTATTAAACTAAAAACTTGTGCACGCAAATTTACAATATTTTCTTCTGTCATACCCTTGGTTTGTATAGGGGGGTGTATAATAGCCCTTGAAATGCCCGGGCGACCATAACTTTTAAAAAAGCCGCCATTTTGTAAAAGCTTCCAGTTATTTACAAATGTTATGGGTAATATTGGTACTTGTTTTTCTACCGCCAACTTAAAAGGGCCATTTTTAAAAGGTTTTAATACCCCAAATGATGAAATAGTCCCTTCGGGAAAAATAAAAATGCTATGGCCCATTTCAAGCTCGTGCCCTGCACGTATAAAGGCTTTATGACTATTAGATCGGCTTTCGCGATTAACCGATATTTGCATGTCTTTAAAAAATACATTAAACAAAGGGGCTTTATTCAGCTCAAACTTTGCCATAAACACAAAGTAATTTTTAATAATAAAATAGCTTAAAATAATGTCTAAATACGATGCGTGGTTAGATACAATAACGCAGGGGGTAGGAATTTCTTCGGGTTTAATTTGGTAAATTCGTTTAAGATAAATGCCCGAAAAAAAGCAAATCCATCTCGCCATAATTTTTTGGCAGTAAAAAGCGTATTTGTATCTTTTTTTGTTGGCCAGAAAAAAAACTAAAAAAGGGTA
This sequence comes from Bacteroidia bacterium, assembly GCA_035484495.1. Lineage (GTDB taxonomy): Bacteria > Bacteroidota > Bacteroidia > B-17B0 > Aurantibacillaceae > PALSA-968. Next base: position 16,698 of record DATHOW010000265.1, read on the forward strand.
TAGCAGTACGAGTATACTTAAAAATGCCAAAAGAAATAGGCATTTCCAAAGGGTATAAAAAAATCGTTGTACAAAAATCACGGGTGCAAAGGTAGCTTTTTTGCCTTTATATGTGATTAAAGTTAATTTGCCTAAAATATTTGTAGTTAACGAAAAAATATACTTACTTGGCACGAATAAATACAGGGGTTATGATTAGTACAGCGCAGTTGCATTTAGATAAAGTAACGTTAACCGAAAAAAGTAGGTTAAACGATCAGGATGTAAATAAAGTTCCATTTGGAAAAGTGTTTACCGACCACATTTTTGTTGCTGAGTATGAAGATGGTAAATGGACAAAAGCCTCTATTGAGCCTTATGGAAATGCACCTATGAGTTATGCAGTTAGTGCATTGCACTACGGACAAACTATTTTTGAAGGCATGAAAGCTTTTAGAACAGTTGATAACGAAACTGTATTATTTCGTCCGTACGAGAATTTCCATCGCTTAAATAAATCAGCTATTCGTATGGCTATGCCAGAAGTGCCCGAAGAAATTTTTATGGGCGGTTTAATTGAATTATTAAAAATTGATAAAGATTGGGTACCAACTGATGAGTTTGGGTCATTATATATTCGTCCGTTTATTATTGCTACTGATGAAGCCATAGGCGTTCGCCCATCAGAAACATACAAGTTTGTTATTATTATGGCACCTGCCGGAAAATATTATTCAGAGCCATTAAGAGTGTTAATTGAAAGTTCTTATTTTCGTTCGGTGGAAGGTGGAGTAGGGTTTGTGAAAAATGGTGGAAACTATGGTCGTTCATTATACCCAACTATTTTAGCGCAGAAAAAAGGATACCAACAAGTAATTTGGACAGATTCTAAAACACATCAATATGTGGAAGAATCGGGTACAATGAATTTGATGTTTGTAATTGGCAATAAAGTAATTACTCCTGGTTTAGAAGACACAATTTTGGCCGGTATTACTAGAGATACGGTACTAAAACTTGCTCGTCTTTGGGGTTATGATGTTGAAGAACGTAAAGTGAGTATTAAAGAAGTTATTGAGGCACATGAAAATGGAACGCTGAAAGAGGCTTTTGGTACCGGTACAGCAGCAACTATAGCACATATACAAACCATTGGATATAAAGACCACGATTATCAACTACCTGCTATAGAAGAACGTAAGTTTTCTCCTAAAGTAGATGATACATTACGTAGCATCCGCAAAGGTAAAATAGAAGACACTTTTGGCTGGATGGTAAAAGTTTGCTAGGTTCGTAAAAAAAATAATGAACCGTATTGTAATTCTTTTACTTGTCTGTACTGCTATTTTATCTTCATGTAACCCATATAAAATGCAGCTTGTATCGCTTGATTGCGATAAATTAAAGAAAGACACTACTTGGTTTTATAAGGATTCAATTGTAGAGATTTACTATTTCTGCTATACAAGAGATGGTAAATTAACTTTTACTATTAATAATATATCTGATAAGCCTATTTTTTTTGACGGCAAAAACTCTTTTATATTAGTAGGAAACAATAAATACGCCTACTGGCAAGATGTTTCAGTTGTTAAAGGAACAACATCTGGTGTAACAACCCAAGGTTTGAGTAGATACAATCATTATTCTTATGGCACCATAAATGCGGTTGAAACAAAGTTAGAAGAGCGCATGAATTTAATTCCACCAAAAGCCGGAATTATAATTAGTAAGTATTTTTTGCATGATAAGTCTTTATATAATTTGGCGGCTTACGCCGCTCAAAATGATACAGTTGCTGTTAATTGGAAAACCGGTAGTTCGAAAAAAACGGTGATTAAAAAGGTAAATTTTGAAAAAGCAAACAGCCCGCTTAATTTCAGAAACTTTATAACCCTATCAAGAACGGAAGATTTTAAAACCCCGCTTTATTACGATTTTTCTTTTTGGGCGACCAATATTTGGGAAATGGATGCCAGGCAGGCTATAAAATCAGGCTCACCAGAACCGTATGCCGAAGGAGCTTTTAGTGATGGCAATTTTCAAAATGCCCAATATCACCCATATAAAAAACATTGGATGTTTTATTTAAACAACATTTACGTTAATCCAAACCAATAAAAATTCTTTTTTTATTTACCTGGTTTTTTAATGAAACCTTTAATAAACCCTAAGCCATACGATATGTGCAGTATGGGATAAACTAGCATAATGGCAAGCATTTCGTTTATAGATTTGTTGGCGCGAGATGTGAAAAATATATCTCCCAGCAAATAAAACATTAAGGGTAAAAGGCCTATATAAAACGGAAGGATAAAGTATAAAGGCAGACTTAGTAAATACAAAACAAACCCGGCGGGAATTAAATGCCTGATACTTAAAGCCGATTTGATTTTTTGTAACACCAAAGGTTTATATAAACCATATTGGTAATACTGACTAAATAATAAAGAAAAATTACTGCGTGGATGGTAATACAATTTTATATCGGGGTGTTGGTAAATTTTAAAGCCTAAACTTTTTGCTCGGTAATGAAACTCATCATCTTGATTACGTTTAAAAGTAACATCAAACAATCCGGTTGTTTTAAAAATACTTTTTTTCCAGGCACCTAAATAAACACTATCGGTATAACCTTCATAATCCGGAAAATGGAAGGAGCTGTTACCCACACCAAAAGAGGTACAGGTAGCATAGCCAATAGCATTTTGTATAGTGTTACCTCTTGCAATGCGCATAGGACCACCAACAATATCGGCATCGGTGTTTTTAAAGGTTTCTAAATTTTTTCAAAATAATCGGGTGCATAATCAGTATGGGCATCTAAACGTATAATGATATCTCCTTTTGCTGCTTCAATGGCTTTGTTTAAGGCATAGGGTACAATGCGCTTAGGATTATCCAACAAACGTATATCGTCTCGTTTTTGTATATACTGTTTAATAATAACACAAGTATCGTCGGTAGAATTGCCATCTACCAGTATCAATTCTTTATCGGCGGGTAGGGCATGGGTATAAAACTCAAGCAGCTTTTTGATGTAAGCACTTTCATTATATACTGGGCAAATAACGCTTATCATAATTTTAATGGGGCAAAGTAACAAAGTTTTATGTCAAGATTGAAATGATAGTGAATTACCAACCGAATTAAATTTATTATAGCTTTGCGCTTTAATTTAAAAAGATGACTATACATAAAGAAGGATATCCAACTATTGCATTGGCGCTTGTTTTTTCAGCTGTTTTAATTGGCACAGCTCGTTACTTTTTCCCGGAAAGTGATGTGGCTAAATGCACAGCATACACTATTAGTTTAGTGGTAATGGTAATTGTGTTGCAGTTTTTTAGAAGCCCAAGCCGCAACTGGACAAAAAATGAAAGCCAAATTATTTGCCCGGCCGATGGTAAAGTTGTTGTTATTGAAGAAGTTGAAGAGCCTGAATTTTTTAAAGGTAAACGCCTACAGGTTTCTATATTTATGTCTCCTACCAATGTGCACGTAAACCGTTACCCTATAAGTGGTACTGTAAAATATGCTAAACATCATCATGGTAAATATTTAGTGGCATGGCACCCAAAGTCATCTACCGAAAATGAGCGTACAACAGTTGTGGTAGAATGAAAAGATGGCACTCAAATTTTGTTCCGTCAAATTGCAGGTGCTTTAGCCCGCCGTATAGTTATGTATAGCAAAGAAGGCGATGCAGCAGCCCAAACCGAGCAATTTGGCTTTATTAAATTCGGGTCGAGGGTAGATGTTTTTTTACCTGTTGGCACCAAAGTTAACGTACAGTTAAACGAAGTAGTTAAAGGCGGTATTACAGTACTTGCCTAGTGTTTAGTGCCATAAAAAGCACTACATTTGCGCTCCAATTTTTTAGAAAATGATTACAGTAAGTAACGTTACCCTACAATACGGTAAACGCGTTTTATTTGATGAAGTAAACTTAAAGTTTACGCCCGGTAACTGCTATGGCATTATTGGTGCCAATGGCGCTGGCAAATCTACCTTTATGAAAATTTTATCGGGGGAGATTGAAGCTAACCGCGGACAAATAGACATTACGCCCGGGCAGCGTATGAGTGTACTTAAACAAAATCACTTTGAGTTTGATGAGTTTACCGTAATGGACGCTGTTATAATGGGCAATAAAAAACTGCACACCATTATTAAAGCAAAAGAAATTATATACGCTAAGGCAGATTTTAGTGAGGCAGATGGTATAAAAGCATCGGAGTTAGAGGCTGAGTTTGGTGAAATGAATGGTTGGAATGCTGAAAGCGACGCAGCACAATTATTAGGTAGCTTGGGCATTGGCGAAGGTTTACACCAACGTTTAATGAAAGATTTAACGGGTAAAGAAAAAGTACGTGTATTATTAGCACAAGCGCTTTTTGGTAACCCCGACATACTTTTAATGGATGAGCCAACCAATGATTTGGATGCTGAAACCATTAACTGGCTGGAAGATTTTTTAGCTGATTTTGAAAACACGGTTATTGTAATTAGTCACGATAGACACTTTTTAGATGCTGTTTGTACAAACATTTGTGATATAGATTTTGGTAAAATATCCACCTACAGCGGTAACTACAGTTTTTGGTACGAAATGAGCCAGCTTAAACTAAAGCAACGCTCAGATGCTAATAAAAAGGTAGAAGATAAACGTGGGGAATTACAGGAGTTCATAACCCGCTTTAGTGCAAATGCTTCAAAATCAAGACAAGCAACTTCACGTAAAAAATTATTAGAAAAACTTACGGTTGATGATATCCCCGCTTCAACCAGAAAATATCCGGCTATTATTTTTAAACAAGAACGCGAGGCTGGCGATCAAATTTTGCATGTAGAAAATATTTGTAAATCGAATGAAGAAGGGGTGTTGCTTAAAGGCATCAACATCAATGTTCGCAAAGGCGATAAAATTGCATTTATTAGTCGTAATCAATTATCTATTACTACACTTTTTCAAATTTTAAACGAAGAAGAAAAAGCAGATAAAGGCACTTATTTATTTGGTACAACCATTACCAAAGCATACATGCCTAATGAAAACCATAAATATTTTGTAGGAGATAACAACTTAATTGATTGGCTTAGGCAGTACTCGGTAAATAAAGATGAGACCTTTATCCGTGGATTTTTAGGTAAAATGTTGTTTACCGGTGAAGAGACTTTGAAAAGTTCTACCGTTTTATCTGGCGGAGAAAAGGTGCGTTGTATGTTATCTAAAACTATGCTGCTAAGTGCTAACTTATTAATGCTAGATGAGCCAACTAACCACTTAGATTTAGAGGCCATTATCTCTTTAAACAACGAGATGAAAGATTTTAAAGGTACTATTTTATTTACTTCACATGATCATCAGTTAGTACAAACCATTGCCAACCGAGTTATTGAAATTACCCCAAAAGGCATGATAGATAAGGTTTGCACCTATGACGAGTATTTA
>DATHOW010000266.1:0-2210 GCA_035484495.1 Bacteroidia bacterium
CAGAACACGGATTAAAAATAATCAATACAATAAGTATCTTAATTATTTTTATCATTTTACAAATCAGAAATTCATTTGTTTTCTAGCAATAAATCCCCCACCAACCAAATCATCACCATCATACATCACACACGATTGTCCGGGAGCAACACCACTTACTTGCTCATGAAATACTACATGTAATTTATTGTCTTCAGCATTAATAGTTGCCATGGTACCGGGGTCTTTATAACGTATTTTGGTGCGGCCCACAAAATCATGCGGCATGGTTTCAAACTTAATCATATTGAAATCGCGCACATATAATTGTTGTTCCGATAAATCTTCTTTTGTACCTAACTCTACCGTATTGGTTTCCGGAATAATGTTTTTTACAAATACAGGCTCACCTAAAGCAATATCTAAGCCTTTGCGTTGACCAATAGTATAAAATGGATAACCACGATGCGTGCCCACTTTTTCGCCTTTAAAAATAAAATCGCCACCTTCAACTTTTGCTTCCAGTTCAGGCATTTTATGTTTTAAAAAGGCACGGTAATCGTTATCAGGTATAAAGCAAATATCATAGCTCTCAGGTTTATTGGCTAATTCAGCAAAACCATAACCTTCAGCCATTTTACGTATCTCTGGTTTAGTAAATTTACCTAATGGGAATATAGTTCGAGCCAAACTTTCTTGAGTTAAGCCCCATAGCACATACGATTGATCTTTATTAGAATCTAATCCACGAGAAACCACATAACGTCCATTTTCTTTACGTACTTGTGCATAATGTCCTGTAGCAATAAACTCACAATCTAACATATTGGCACGTTTTAAAAGCGCATCCCATTTAATATGAGTGTTGCATAATACACAAGGGTTTGGAGTTCTGCCCGATAAATATTCTTCAACAAAATTGTCTATAATAGTTGTACCAAACTCACTACGTATATCCAATATATAATGCGGAAAACCTAAGTTTACCGCAACCTGACGTGCATCGTTAATAGAATCTAAACTACAGCAGCCTGTTTCTTTAGTGCTACTGCCTGACGATTGATAATCCCAGGTTTTCATTGTAATGCCAATAACTTCGTAGCCTTGTTCGTGCAACATCATGGCTGTAACCGAACTATCTATACCGCCACTCATAGCTACCAGCACTTTTCCTTTTTTACTCATTTTATTTTTTTGGCGATGTGTTATTATTTGTTTTTGGGGCAGTTTTGGTATCTTCCGGGAAAGTTATATTCTTGCTCTTAAAATAAGCATCCATTTCTTTTTGATTAAGTAGTTTACCATTTTGCCACACTTCCTTTTCTTTGATTGTACCTTTCTCTGTTTTATATAACCAAACTCCCTTTTTAACTCCCTTATCATAAAAGCCTTGCGCAGCTGCTACACCGTTTGGATAGTACCAACTGCACTTGCCGTTAAATTCATTTGCCACATAAGCTCCTTCTGCTCTCACACCTTTTTTATCATCAAAAAGCTGCTTAAAAGAGCCTTCTAACAAATCGTTTTTATAATTTCTTTCTTCAGAAACAGCACCATTTCGAAAATACACTTTTGACGCCCCATTTTTCTTTCCGTTTACATAAATATCTGTTGAAAGTAACTTACCCATAATGGTATCGTAAAAGTTCCAAACTGAATCTTTCTGCTCGTTAATATACTTTCCCTTTGCCAGCATATTTCCACTTATATGATACATGGTTACATAAGCTATTTTACCGTCTTGTCTAAAATCTGATTTAGAACGTACGGTATCTGAGTTAGGATAGTAATAATAAAAAATACCCTGCGGTTTACTATTTTTAAAAGTACCCTTATAACTTATTTTGCCTGTTTTAGCATCTAATTTTTCCCAATAGCCTTGCTTTAAACCACTGGCATCAGTTTGGTTTTTAATTTGTGCTAGCATAGCACTAAAAAATAGCACAAAAAATACGCTTATAAAATATTTAAACATCGTGCAAAGGTAAAGGTTTTAAAGCAAAAAGCCCCACATTGCTGCGGGGCTTTTTTATTAACTAAATTAAATTTAGCTTAGAAATACATGTTTAAACGCAATGAACCAGTTGGACCACCAAAAACATTGTTTTTGTTGTCTGTTCCTACTGCAAGATTAGTTGTTTTACCCAAAGTAGCTGTATGTGTCGATATAGCTGTACCAGAGAAGTTGTTTTCTGTAGTTGTAGTTCCTGCACCTTGCATAGTTAAACCAA
>DATHOW010000267.1:0-4141 GCA_035484495.1 Bacteroidia bacterium
TTTAAATTTAGATAAATCAACCGGGAAACTATCAAGCGGCATAGTGCTTAAATTAAGTCGGTAAACTTTTTCGGGGTTATTTAAAGCCTCAGCAAAATTTGTATACACTTTTTTATATTGAGTAGAGTCAACAGTTTGCCCAATAAGCAAGTTGCTACATAAAAAACAAATAAATAAAAGGCTTATTGAAAACTGTTTCATGGGATTATAATTGGTTATATAAAGATAAACAATTATAAGCAGTTTACTGTGCAGGTTTAATCAAGCCTGGTTCCGTTTCGGTAACTTATGCGTTTTGTTTCTGCACCGTTTTTATCATAAAAAATCCAAGTGCCATCGGGTACACTTTGTTCGTGTCCTTTGCGTTTGTCTTTTATAACCTTGTAATTCATTGTGGTTTGTAGTTTTTGGTTGGGTTGCCATACTGAACTTTTACCCGATAGATGCCCGTTTGTGAAATGTTGCTCGCGTTGCAAACCTCCGTTTTCATAATAATACAGCCAGGTACCTGTTTGTTTGCCTTTTCTGTATTTTCCTTTATTATCAATAAAACCGTTTTCGGTGTATTGTATAAAGCTGCCGTGCTTAAAGCCCATTACGTAGTTGGCAATTTCTCGTGGTTTGCCTGTGCGCTCAAACCAATATTGCCACTTGCCATTTTTTTGTCCGTTTTTATATTCACCAATATAATTTGCCTTAGCATTAATGTAAAACCCTTGCCATAAACCACTTAAAATTCCTTTTGTAAACGAGCCTTTATCTTTTAATTGCCCGTTTTGCCACCAGGCTTGCCATTCGCCTTCTTCTTTATTAGCCACGTAATTTCCTTCCTGCAATTTTTTTCCGTTCTCAAAAAAAGTAGTCCATAAACCATTTTTTAAATCGTTGGCAAAAACACCTTGTTTCCATAACTCGCCTGTTTTGTACCAATATTTCCAGGTTCCGTTTTGTTTATCATCTGCAAAATTACCTTCGCTTTCTTTTTTCCCGTCTTCAAAAAAGTAAGTCCACAAACCTTCGCGTAAATTGCTTTTAAAGGTGCCTTGCATTTCCATGCCGCCATTGCTACGGTAAAAACTCCAAAGGCTATCCTTTTTACTTTCTATATATTTTCCATCCGATTTAATAGTTCCATCCTGAAAGTAAGCCTTGTAAGGCCCATTTATTTTTCCGTTCACATAAGTAGTAGTGTATTCTAAAGCACCATCTTCGTAATAAAATTTCCAAAGCCCATTGCGTAAGCCATTTTGGTAAGTTCCTTTACCACGCAGTTTATTTTTATCAGATACTAAAGTGAGTGTGCCGTTTCCGTTTACAATAACTTGTTTTCCTTCCTCGTTCCAAAGGTTCATCAAATACTCAACACTGTCTTTATATTCTTTTTCTAGTTTAACCTTTCCGTTTTCGTAAAATTCGGCAAACTTGCCGCAAGGCGCACCGTTGCAATAATTTTCTTGCGACTGAATATTTCCATTTCCATAATAATTAACTAGTGGCCCATTCTTTTTATCGTTTTCAAACAAACCATCGCTTTGTAGCTTTCCGCTTTCGTAATAGTACTTCCATGCACCTTGTCGTTTGCCATAGGTAAAACTTTCTATGCCGTGTAGTGTACCGTTTTCAAAGTAAGATGTCCAAATACTATCAGGCCTATCGTTTTTAAAAACAGTTTCTTGTGCTGTTTTCCCACTATTATAATAATACAGATAATGACCTTGTTTTACTCCGTTTCTATAATGTTCAACAGCCTTTAAATTTCCACTATCGTAAAAAAACTTCCAAATACTATCTTGTTTTCCGTTTACGTACCAACCCAGACGGGCAGGTTTGCCGTTTTCAAAATAGTTAGCTGTTTTACCATGTGCAATGCCATGTTTGTAATTGTCTTCTGATTTTACTTTGTTTTTATCGGCATCCCAATATTCAAAACGAGGTTGTGCCAATGTAATGATGGGCAGGCAATAAAAAATGTAAACAATAAAACGACTAAATTTTTTCATAAACACAAAAGTAAAAATTGAACGATTTTAAATGTAACTAAGTCTTAAAACTTGTAAACATAGTTAGTTAGCACAAGTACATAACACCTCTTTAGTAACTGTTTGCTTTTGGTTAGGCAACACCGAAAACTCTTTTATATAGATAATTTTCAGCGAGTCGATTTTGGTATCGGCATGTTTTTTATTCCAATCGTGTATTAGGTAAATACAAAAGTAAGAGCGCATAAACGCATTGTTGGCAGCCACATAATTTTCGTAAAACTTGCGCCACCTGTCATCCTTAATATAAGCAAGTACACTAGTGGGCTTTGCGTAATCTGCCTTTGCACCCTTGCGATTAATGTCAATTTTTACAGAATTTTTTGTAGCGCCCTCCATAATATACCAGCCATCATCTTTAAAAACAGTTGGTGCAAACATGCCCCAGTTTTGGTTAAAACGCAGGCTGTAACCAAATTGAAAAAAGCCATTAGCAACGGTTAAGCCTGAGCCGTTTACCGTACTTATATTCCAAAGCATACAAAGAGCTGCACAAAAAAACAGAAATGAGTTTTTAATTACGTTGAAATAATAATTTGTTGCAATTTTTTTGAAGAAAGAAGTATCAATTCTTGTTTCGCTGATTTGCTTGCGTTTAATTTTTTTATCAAACCAATCCATTACAGATGCAGGTAGTAAGCCTATTAGAGTTGTTAACCCTATTAAGTAAAACAAGCCCACAAATAACGTAAGCGAAATGCTTAAGTGAAGAGCAGCCACACACACAATAAAAATCAACCTAAAACGAAAATTTTTAAATGGAATGAACAATAAAAACGGAACAAGCATTTCAAACCATCTTATTGAAATTGTAAGATATTTTAGTAAGCCTGGGTAGGCTAACAACATCTTCCCTAAAGGCCAGGTCATTTGGTCGAGACTAAGGGCATAATATATGGCAGAGCCTTCACTGTTCCACTCCGGCGATTCTTTTAAAAGGCCGGTAAAAAAATAAAGCGAAAAAAGCAAAACCACATAACCCGCTGTTGCAACAGATAAAACAGCTTTCTTCTTTTCTGTATCTCTCAATAAATTTAATTTTTTAAAATCTATAGAATAGAAATTGCCCCAAGGCATAAAAATACCCCAAAACAAAACCAGGCGCAATAAATCATCGCCGCTTTGTAAAATAAGGGTGTTGCGGTTTTGTAAGGATGTAAGTAATAGCCAGGCTAAAAATGTAAACAGTTTGGTTTTATACCCAGCTAATAAAAACAGATATACGATGCCTGTGATAATAAACATAGCCAAGGCAAACCCATGTGTATCTCCAAACTCAAAAAGTGAAAAATAACCGGGGCTCCAAAAAGCACGTTCAACCTGGTTAAAAGGCACAGGGCCCGTTTCGGTATAATGTGCTGTTAACGAGCTTGCCCGTATACATAAATCAAATAGTAAAACTAATGCCAGGGCAATGCGCATTAAACTAAGGGCGCGCACATCTAATCCGTACAACTGTTTTAAGCGGATATAAAAACGGGGTATAAATTTTGCACTTATCACAGCTTGTTACCTTTTATCAAAACAATAAAATTGTAGCTTGTTTAATTTTACTTTTGTGTGAAGATATATGCAATTACCAATTATTCAAATTATTGATGTTACAAAAAAGTATGTTATTGGTACGGAGGTTATCAATGCGCTAAACGGAGTATCACTAACCGTGCAAAAAAACGAATATGTTGCTTTAATGGGCCCATCGGGTAGCGGTAAATCTACTTTAATGAACATGCTGGGTTGTTTAGATACACCAACATCGGGCGAATATATTTTAAATCAGATACCGGTTGCCAAAATGAGTGATAACGAGTTGGCTGAGGTGCGTAATAAAGAAATTGGTTTTGTGTTTCAAACCTTTAACCTGTTGCCACGCTCTACAACTTTAGAGAATGTAGCACTGCCCTTGGTTTACGCGGGCATAAAAAAAGAGGAACGAGAAAAGCGAGCTAAAGAGGTGTTAGAGCAAGTTGGTTTGGGTAACCGTATGAGTCATAAACCAAACGAACTTTCGGGCGGACAACGACAAAGGGTAGCCATTGCACGTGCTTTGGTAAACAAACCTGCCATTATTTTGGCTGATGAACCTACCGGTAACTTAGACA
>DATHOW010000268.1:0-8727 GCA_035484495.1 Bacteroidia bacterium
AGCGCTTATTTACAACAGCACTTGGGTTTATTAAACTAAGGTTATAAACACCTTCGGCTAAATTGCTTGCATCAATATTTGTTTTACCATTTATAGTTTGCGTTAAAACAAGCTTGCCGTTTACATCAAAAATTTGCAAGGTTTGTTTATCGGTGTTATTTGTTTCTATGGTAAAATTGTTGTTGATTGGGTTTGGATAAATGTTTACTTTGTTATTTATATCTGTTATTTGATTAATTCTGGTTGCAATAGCGCAACCATTTGAGTTACCCGCAGCACATAGTGGTTTAGCTAAATATGATGCATTCATAGCGGAAATATAATTCGGTAAACAATTATAAGCGTTAAAATCTAAATCAATACTGGTAATAGTAGAGGGAAAAGACGGGAAACAAGTTATTCGATTAACATCACACCATAAAGAAATTAAAGAATCGGGTAGCGTAGGTAAGGTTATTAGTGAATTTTCTTGGCAATATAAAGTTCTAAGAGAATTAGGTAAAGCAGGAAGGCTTGATAAATTACTTACACTGCAATCTAAATAATTGAGAGAATTAGGCAAAGTTGGAAGATTTGTCAAATAAAGGTTATAACCACATTTTAAATAAATAAGTGAACTTGGTAAAGTTGGAAGACTAGTAATAGAATTACTACTACAATTTAAAGTATCAATAGAATTAGGTAAAGTTGGGAGATTTGCAAAAGAATTACCCCCACAATTTAAATAAGTAAGTGAATTAGGCAAGGTAGGAAGACTGGTTAATTGATTATTATTACAATTTAAATATGTAAGAGTAGTGATATATTGAATCCCGCTTAAGTTTGCAATGCCTAAGCCATTAACATTAATAGAGTGTGTAGTTGTGGTTACCAATGTACTGCTTGTATTCATTTGGTTGCCATTCATAGCAGCAGGAATAATTTGATGTAAATAAATAACGAAGTTGGAGTCAGGTATAGTAACCCATGTTTGTGCTTTTGTATTTAGACAAAATACTATAGCAAAAAGTGTAATTATTTTCTTCATACAAAATACTTTAAAAATAAAGATAATCATTTTCACAACCTAAAAACATTATTTTGGTTTGGTGGTTCATTTGCTTTTTCGCTGGCATTTTTCAGTCTCATAAAATGGTCAACAACAGCTTGTCCTGCTCGCATAGCACCTTCTATTTTCCCTTCGCTTTTAATAGCATTTTCTTTTTCTTCTTCTAGGCGGCGTTTAACCCACGAGCAAATTGCGCCGTAATCTGATTTATAGCTTATCCCCTTGGCTAATTTGTAATCGTTTAGTTTATCGTACATCCAGTTACAATCTTCATCATTGTATTGCTGTTCTAATTCATCTAATTCTTTTGAAAATAAATAAACAAACTCTCTCACCCTAATTTTTTCAAGGGAGTTTGTGTTTATTTTATTTCCTTTTTTTTCATTTTCTATTATTTGGTATTCTGTACTTTGGTTTACTTTACTTTGTGTAGTTACTTCGGGAGTAATGGGAGTTTCCTCCGTAATTAACTCGGTTTCTTCCGGTATTAAATTCATTTCCTCCGGTATTAATTTTTCGGCATCCTTACGCTTGGCATTTTTGCAAATAAGCATGTACCGCGTTTGTATAGATTTTGAGGTTAGCTTTCCTTTTGCCAAAAAATCTTTATTAAAAAGTCCCAGCTCGGCACAGTAGTTTACAATTTCTTTAACCGTGCTTTCTTCCACATCAAAATAATCGGTTACGGCAAAAGCTGCATCTTCATTCCAAGCAATAAAGTAACCTTTATCGCGGTAAATTTCGCAAAGCAGGTAATCGTAAACCGCCATGCCCGCTAAACCATGTTTATGTTTTAGGCGTTTAATTTTAGTGTCTTGGTAGCGGTCGGTGTCCATATTAAAATATGCCAGTCCGCTTTTGTTTGGTCGTGCCATGTTGTAATTGTTTTTACAAAAGTAGTTGGCACTACTTTTTGAGGCTGTACTTTGCGGCAAGTATTTGTGTACTCTGCGGTAAGTTTTTAACAGTAAACTGCCTCACAATTAACAAGCATTTTAAGTTAAATAAATTTTGTATTAAACTTTAACAGTGTGCTTAACATTATTTATAATTTATAAAAACTAATTGATTGTAAATTTATTCCGTTAAATAAGATGATTAAATATTTGCAAGAAGAAAACATGCTAATCCAAAAAAATAAAGCAGAGTACTTAGTTTACGGCATACTTATAGGTGTAGTAATTGGTGTTATAATAAGTACAGGCATTAGCTTTTTTTATTAAAAACTACCTTACAATTACCAAGCGTTTATTTACTACACCACTTTGGTTTATTACACTAAGGTTATAAACTCCTTCGGCTAAATTACTTGCATCAATATTTGTTTTACCATTTATAATTTGACTTAAAACAAGTTTGCCGTTTACATCAAATACTTGTAGGGTTTGTTTATCGGTAGTAGTAGCTTCTATGGTAAAAATATTACTTGTTGGGTTTGGGTAAATGTTTAGTTGCTTATTATTTTCAAATTGGTTTATGCCTGTTGCAATAGCGCATCCATTTGAATTACCTGCTGCACAAAGTGGTTTTGCTGAATCAGCAGCATTCATAGCAGCAATATAATTAGGCAAACAATTATAGGGGTTTGGGTCTATTAAAAATGAACCCGTGTTAATAGAATTAGGGAAAGTAGGGAAACAAGTTATGTTATTATTATCGCATTGTAAATAATTAAGCGAATTAGGTAAAGCAGGAAGAGTGGTTAGATAATTAACCTGGCATTCTAACCAAGTAAGCGAATTGGGTAAAGCAGGAAGACTTGTTAAATGACTATTACAGCAATTTAAATAAGTTAATGTATTAGGCAAGGCAGGAAGGCTTGTTAATGAATTAACAGCACAGAATAAATAAGTAAGGGTATTTGGTAATGTTGGTATCGAAGTAAATGTATTTGGATTAGGGTTCGTAGGGTTTGAACTACAATTTAAATACGTGAGAGAAGTGAAGTACTGAATGCCACTTAAGCTTGCTATACTTTTATTTTGAACAATAATCGAATGTGTAGTAGTGGTAACCAATGTACTGCCCGTGTTTAATGAATCTCCTTTAAAAGCAGTTGGTACAATAGTTTTCAGGTAATGTACAAAGTTAGAATCTGGTATTGCTACATAAGTTTGCGCCTTCCCATTCACACAAAATGCTAAAGCCAAAAGAGTAATTATTTTTTTCATACTAAAAGGTTGAACAATAAAGATAGTAAAAATGAATTACTTTTTAGTAAGATGCCTAAACCTGGCGTAAAGTGCCATGGCAGAAAAAACCAAGCCCGCTGTTAAGCCAAACCAAATGCCATAAATGCCCAACTTTTGCGGGAAGCCTAAAAAATAAGCCAAAGGCAATGCAATAACCCAATAGGCAGTTAATGCAATTATGGTTGGCATTTTTACATCGCGCAAGCCACGCAACACACCCAAGCCTGTAACTTGTATGCCATCAAAAAATTGAAACAAGGCAGCCACTAAAAGCAAACCCGATGAAACTTCAATAACCTCTTTATGCTTATTAAAAAAAGTTGGCAGTGTTTCATAAAACAATAATAGTACGCCTGCAAAACCAAGCATAATTAAGCCTGCTAAAACAAAGGCAGCTGTGCCTGCTATTTTAATATTTTTCCAATCGTTAAGCCCACGGTAATTAGCTACACGTATAGATGCTGCACCACTAATGCCACTGGTAAACATATAGGTAAAGGCTGCAATGCTAAGGGCTATGCCATGTGCATCTAACGTAATTTTACCAAGCCAACCCGCCATAATGCCTGCACAAGCAAAAGCGGCAACCTCAAATGTTGCTTGTAATGCGGGCCCCATGCCAATAGAAAATAAATTTTTTAGTTGCACGGCTGTAAATTTTTCTTGAAAGAAAGGCCTTACAATATCCTTTAATGTTTTGTGATAATATATATAAACTGCAAAAGCAACTGCCATAAAAACTCTTGCCCAAAAAGTTGCCCAGGCAGCGCCCATATAACCCACACAAGGCAAACCAAACTTGCCGTATATAAGCGCATAGTTTAAAACAACATTCATAATGTTGCCTATAACACTAATGTACATAGATGCACGCGTGTTGGTTAAACCTTCGGCATATTGCTTCAGCGTAAAAAATATGGTTACCGGTATAAGCGAAAAAGAAATGACTTCTATAAAAGGGCGCGCAAGTAAAGCAACATCGGGGGGCTGATTAAGCAAACTTAAATTTGCGGCAAAAACACTTGCTACACCAAACAACACGGTGCTTATAATTAAGTTAAGAAGAAAGGAGTTTTTAAGCAGCGATGCTTTTAAGCTTAATTGATTATTTACATGCGCCCCTGCCATTAAAGGTGTTAAACCTTGCGACATGCCAATACAAAAAACTAACAGCAACGTAAATACATTACCCGATAAAATACCGGCGGCTTGTTCTTCTACCCCAATAAAGCCCAAAAAAATATTATCAGACATGGAGGTTACTATATGCCCCACCTGACTTATAACAATTGGAATAGATAAAATGCCCGTAGCCTTAAGGTGTTGCTTAAAAGTCAATTTCTGAAATATTTAAAATAGGTTGTCTTAGGCTATAAAAGTTTCTTTAAACACAATGCCGTTTTGCTCTAGCTCGTGCAACATGGGTTCGTAAATTTCTTTATGGATAGGAATTTGAACACCGCTTAAATTAAATTTACCCGTAAGAAAATTCTTTACGCACACGCCCAATGGCAAGCCAACAGTTTTAGCCATAGCTGTATGGTTTTGGTCGGTGCCGGTTACCACCAGCGATGAAATTATTTTTTTAGGCAGCTTAGGGTTTTTGCTGTTATCAATTTCAAACTGATGTTGCATAACCACCAAATCTTTATCATTAGGCTTTAGCAACCATTTTTTCTCTAATAGGTTTTGCAATAATTGTGCAGGTGTGCCTTGTGCTAATTCAATTTTTACGTTATCAAAAAAGCCTAACCAAGCAACCATATCAATGGTTTCGGCATCGGCTTCTTTTCCCATAAAATCTATCAGGTTTTGTTTTACCGAATTTGAATTATGAGGAAGGAAGGATTGCAATAACTGCGTGTATGTTTTTGTATTGGTATCTTTTATAGTAAATGTATCATCGGTTAAACCAACTTTTACAAACACATTCCATGCTTTGCAATAAGATACTTGTCTAAGTGTGCCACGCAAAATAGTTTTTGCAGAATCTAATTTATAAGGATGAATATAGCTTAAGGAATCGCGGTTTGCATAAGCATCATACTTAGCACCATCTACATCAATTGTATCTATTTGGGTGAAAATGCGGTTATAGGGAATGTATTTAATTTCTTTGTTCTCTAAATACTGAGCCGTTGCTTGGCCTGCCACAACTACGTTACGCGGGTTCCACGAGAATTTGTAACCCCAAGGATTATCGTTACTCTCAGGTGCAACCAAACCACCACAGTACGATTTAAATGAAGTAATTTCTCCACCCTGCGCTTGTATTTCATCAATTACTTTCATAGCCGATGCGTGGTCAATGCCCGGGTCTAAACCACACTCGTTTAATAATAAAATATTTTTCTTTTTAGCTTCTTCATCAAAAGCCATCATTTCGGGCGACACATAACTGGCTGTTGCCACATGCTTGCCCGCAGCCACACAATCTTTAATAACCACCATGTGCATAAAGGCAGGCAGCATAGATATTACAAAATCCGCCTTTTTAATTTCGGCCAGGCGTTGCTCATTATTATCAATGTCTAACTGAATGGCTAGGGCTTGCGGGTAACCTGTGGTTTTGCTTTTTGCCAGCTCTAAACTCATATCGGCCACGGTAACTTGCCAGTTGTTGGCAGCCGCGTTTTCAAGTAAATAACCAATTAACGAAACCGTAGAGCGACCAGCTCCTATAACCAAAATTTTTTTCATCTTTACTAAATTACAGCTGCAAAAATAGCCTAATTTTGACAAGATGTTTATCCGTATTTTATTAGTTCTCAGTTTTTGTGTAAGCGGCCTGCTAAAAGCCCAAAACAACCTAATTTTACTGACCGAAAACGGGGACCCATTTTGGCTGTACCTAAACAATCAAAAAATAAACGATAGTGCCCAAAGCATTGTAAAGGCAACTAAAATATGGGACGACAACTGTACCGTAAAAGTTGTGTATGCCAATAAAAACCTACCCGACTTTAATGCCACCGCTTATTTTTTACAAAATGGGCGTAGCTGCAAAAATTTAGAATTTACCTATTCGGTTGAAAAAGTAAAAGGTAAAAGTGTGCTCACATTTGTATCTACCAACTTACTTTTTACAGATAGTGTAAGTACAAATAAACAAGCTGCCCGCGTAAAAGATTTTGCCATTACACTTAAAAAAGAAACGGATACTAAAAATATGTTAGCCGAAAACTACCCCGCTCCTACTCCATGCACAAAAACAATAAACGATTCGTTGCTTCAACAAGGAATAAATCA
Source organism: Bacteroidia bacterium (assembly GCA_035484495.1). Taxonomy (GTDB): domain Bacteria; phylum Bacteroidota; class Bacteroidia; order B-17B0; family Aurantibacillaceae; genus PALSA-968. The sequence goes on from DATHOW010000268.1 coordinate 6,490, forward strand.
ATTAAAAACTAATCATATAGAACGAGATCGCATAAAAGATGGTAAATGGTTTATTAGCAATAATTGTTTAAGTGTTGCACAAACAGAAAAAACATTGGCTGCTTTTGATTATGATGAATCTAAATTAGCCTTAGCTGAGTTTGGCTACGATTATATTACTGATAAAGAAAATTTTATGGCTCTTGAAAAAACGCTGCGACACAAATATGAAATTGAAGAACTAAAAAAGTTTTACAACGATAAAACAAAAAAATAAATTTAGCATGAAAAACACATTTTCGTTTATAGCAGGTTTGTTTGGCACAACAGGTGTTGCCTTGGGGGCTTTAGGTGCGCATGCCTTAAAACAAAAAATGCAAGAAGGCATTTTAAGCATCGACCAACTTAGTGCTTTTGATACCGGCACTAAATATCAATTAATGCACGCCATTGTATTATTTATTTTAGCCTATGTAAATCGCGATAAAAAAATTAAACTATATACTATTGCATCTTACTTAATGGTGTTTGGTGTTTTATTTTTTAGCGGCTCTATCTACATGCTAAGCACACAAAACATAAGCGGCATACATGCAGGTTTTATATTTGGCCCTATAACCCCATTAGGCGGCTTGCTGCTTATTTCAGGTTGGCTTTGCATTACCATACAGGCTTTAAAACCAAATGAGTCGTAAAACACTTTTTGCCGATGTGTTACTGCCCTTAGCAGTTCCTAACTTATATACGTACCGCATTCCGTATGAGCTGAACGATGCTGCCATGCAGGGAGTTAGAGCCTTAGTGCCCTTTGGTAAAAATAAATTTTACACGGCACTGATTAAAAACGTACACGAAAACCCACCCCAAGGTTATCAGGCAAAATATGTAGAAGACATTTTAGACCCACAGCCCATTGTTAACGAAACCCAATTTACTTTTTGGAACTGGATGAGTGCCTATTACTTGTGCAACACAGGCGAGGTTATGAATGCCGCACTGCCATCGGGTTTAAAACTAAGCAGCGAAACAAAATTAGTTGCCAACCCCGAAATTGATTTTGAAAAAGAAGACATAAAAGACCTTAGCGACAACGAATACATTTTACTGGAAGCCATACAAAAACGAAATATTTTATCGTTTACCGAGGCTGCTGAAGTTTTATCGGTAAAAAATCCGCAGGGCACTATTAAAAATTTACTGGCAAAAAAATATGTGCTGCTGTATGAAGAAGTAAAGGAGCGGTACAAACCTAAAATTATTGCCTACGTTAAGCTGAATGAAATTTATCAGAATGACGAAACTGCTTTAAAGGATTTATTTGCAAGCCTAGAAACCAAAGCCTTTAAGCAGCTTGAGGTTTTATTATTTTATTTAAAAGAAATTAAAAAAGATGCCGTAGTAGAAAATGTTTGGTTAAAGCGACAGCACATACTTAAGCATTTTGATGGAGCTATTATTAATGCCCTTATTAAAAAAAATGTTTTTATACAAGAAGATTTTGAAACCGGGCGTTTTGAAAACGATAGCACTACCCAATTACAAAAAGATTTATCGCCTTTGCAAAACAAGGCATTACAACAAATAGAAGAATCGTTTAAAACCCACCAAACCTGTTTGCTGCATGGCATTACAGGTAGCGGTAAGACAGAAATTTATTGCTCGCTTATAGAAAAAACCATTGCAGAAGGCAAACAGGTTTTATACCTGTTACCCGAAATTGCTTTAACCACACAACTTGTTACTCGCATAAAAAGATATTTTGGCGATAAAGCGGGCGTATATCATTCGCGTTTTTCGGAGAATGAGCGGGTAGAAATTTGGAATTCGGTTTTGCAGCAAGAACAAAAAAACATTTCGTTCAACAAACAAAATCACCAAATAATTTTAGGAGCACGTAGCGCCCTATTTCTTCCCTTCAATAACATTGGTTTAATTATTATTGATGAAGAACATGATAGCTCTTACAAACAACAAGACCCTGCCCCACGTTATCACGCACGCGATGCTGCACTTTATTTAGCATCCTTACACAAAGCAAAAGTTTTATTAGGCACCGCTACACCAAGTATAGAGAGTTATTATAATGCCTCGCAAAACAAATATGGCTTGGTTGAATTGAACGAGCGTTTTGGTGGCTCATCTTTACCGGTTATTGATGTAATTGATGTGCGTGTTGATGGAAAGAAAACCGATGAAGTAATTAGTACACCTTTGTTTGAAGAAATGAAATTAGCCCTTTCAAAAAAAGAGCAGATTATT
>DATHOW010000269.1:0-2265 GCA_035484495.1 Bacteroidia bacterium
AAGACTTTTGTATGTTGTTTAGCTTAATCAAGTGTCTTAATTTACCTCAAAGTTACGCCATTAAAACAGCAAAGTGCTTCCGTTTGCAAAGGAAATTTTGCGCTGGTACTATTTTTACGTGGTTTTGGGTGTTTTATTGTGTGGTATTTTATTTTACTAACTCCAAAAAACCTTTTAGGTTTTTCTTCTCGGTGGTTTTGCCATCGGTATAGCTTATTACATAATAATAAGTTCCTACGCTGCATTCTAAGCCCGACGTGCTATGCCCATCCCATGCAATATTATTTAGAGCCTCAGAAGCATCAAATACTTTTATTCCCCAACGGTCATAAATAGTACATTGGTAATTAAGCATATCTAAAGAGTTTTGTATTAAAGGTTGCCAAGCATCATTTATGCCATCTGCATTTGGAGTGAAAATATTGGGTACAATCACAATAGGTGACTGGCAATAATCAATGGCTATAATAACATGACTATACGTAGTAAAGCAGCTATCTTTTACAGATAAAGTGTAAGTTATATTTGCAAGTGGCTTAACTATGACTTGTTGAGATTGACTTTGAATTGGCTGCCAATTATAAGTACACCAACTGCAAGGAGTATAAGAGCTTATTAAAGCACTATCTCCAATACAAATAATAGTATCATTATTAACTTTTGCAATAAACGAATTTGGTATGTGAATAGTAAGTGTATCGTAACTATAAATACCGCATTGTTTTTTTTGTAAAACGTAAGTAGTAGTTTTTTTTGGTTGTGCTATGTTATAGCTAAGTGTATCCATATATTTTAAACTGCTGCTATCTCCTTTTAAAATGCTCCAGTTATAATTTGCTCCAAAGCTTACATTGTTATTTCCTAAACTTACTGCTACACCTTTGCAAATTGTTGTATCTCCACCAGTATAAGCATTTTTATATTCTATTAAGCTTACGTCATCTAAATAATAACCGCTTATATAATTATTAGGTGCGCAACACCAACCAGAACCTGTGTTTGGACTAAAAACAACATCTGTATTTGCATCGTCATAAAAATTGCCAATGGTAATATAATTTTCTCCACCAGTGGCTGTAAATGTTCCTTGTACAGCTGTCCAGCCTGTATAATTAGTTAATATGTTACCATAAGGATTTTCGACTTGGGGGCTTACACTAATTAAATTTTGAATGTGATTACTGACTGCATTTTGTGAAAAATAACATCCTACTCTTGATGAAGCATAAGTTGCGTAGGCATCTAATAAACTTACATAAAGAGACGCACAATAGGTTTTATTTTTTCTTAAACTATCAATTAATTTGATTTGAACATACTCTCTATTATTTAAACCAGCTCCTGTTGTTCCATAATTTATAACTGCAATGTCAGCGTACCCTTTCCCGCTGCGTGCATATTGCCAACCGCCAAAATTTGAAGGCACTCCTAAAAAAGGGCATGTATCCGTATTACATTTAATAGTATCTAATTCGTTTAGAAGGCTCGGTGTTTCATTATTCGGATTTATCCAACCAACGGCATTGGTTATAGTTTCGTTACCAACTAATGCACAAGGTGGAGGAAAATTTTGAATATTTTCAAAACTACCATTAGGCACAAGGTTTTGTGCCTTAGTAAAGCAAAACAAAAAACAAGTAGCTATAAATAGTATGTGTTTCACTTTACAAATATCTTGAAAATAAGAACGCAATTAATTTAAAGTATACCGGCAGATTGGTAACCCACATCAGGTTTTAGGTTGGGTTGTTTGTAGGCTTGTACCGCTAACACATCGCAACGGTTGTTCTCTACATTATCCGCATGGCCTTTTACCCATTTAAATTTTACGTGGTGTTTTTTATAGAGGGCTAAAAACCTCAACCATAAATCGACGTTCTTTACGTTTTTGAAATTCTTTTTTACCCAACCGTCTATCCATTTTTTTTCGATAGAATCTACCACATATTTTGAATCGGAATAAACGATAACATGGCTGCCTAAATTCTTTAAATGCTCTAAAGCAACAATAACCGCCATTAATTCCATACGGTTATTGGTAGTATATTTAAAACCCTCGCTAAGTTCTTTGCGTTTATCTTTATACAGCATTACTACGCCAAAGCCACCCGGACCCGGGTTGCCACTGGCAGCACCATCGGTATAAATATGAATGGCATCGCTCAAAATTAGATGCCGCTGTTGGTTCTAAAAATTTTAACCGCAATGGCTAATAATATAATGCCAAACACTTTACGTAAAATGGCAACACCACCTGCACCTAAA
>DATHOW010000270.1:0-3218 GCA_035484495.1 Bacteroidia bacterium
TATAACTCAAGTACGGGTAATGGTAAAGGACAGTTTCACTTTACCATTGGAGCTAACTTAGGCGAGCTGTAATTTATTATTTGTAAAAACGTATTTTTAAAAATACTTTTGATTAAAATTTAGAGAATAAAAACACCATGATAATGAATATAAAAAAATCAGTTTTAGTTTTTGCCGGATTAGTAATCATGGCAAGCACCGCGGTAGCGCAAAAAATTGGCTATGTAGATACCGAATATATTTTAAACCAAATACCGGAGTATAAAGCAGCTAAAGCTGAGTTAGACAAGGCGTCTGCCGACTGGCAAAAAGAAATTGAAGGCAAGTATGCCGAAATTGATAAACTATACAAAACATATCAGGCAGAACAAATTTTGCTTACTGACGATTTACGTAAAAAGCGCGAAAACGAAATCGTAAACAAAGAAAAAGAAGCAAAGGATTTGCAGAAACAGCGTTTTGGCACAGATGGCGATTTGTTTAAAAAACGCATGGAGCTTGTAAAACCAATACAAGATAAAGTTTACAATGCGGTAAAAACTGTAGCAGAAAAAGGCGGTTTAGCTATTATATTTGATAAAGCCAGCGATATGATGATGCTTTATGCTAACACCAAATACGATAAAAGCGATGACATACTAGTGTTTTTAGGGTACTCTAAAACAAAATCAACAGGTAAGAAGTAAATAGTTCCTTCTTTTTTTAAGAAGAAACCGTTTCGTGTTTTACTATAAGCTCCATGGCTTTTTCAACCATTTGCGTAGAACCAATAAATAAAGGAGTGCGCTGATGTAACTCTTTCATTTTCTTTTCCATAATACGCATTTTGCCATCTGTTGCTTTGCCTCCGGCTTGCTCAATTATGAACGCTAGTGGGTTACACTCGTATAACAAACGTAATTTCCCTTTAGGGGATTTTGTAGTAGTAGGGTAAATGTAAATCCCACCTTTCAGCAAATTACGATGAATATCGGCAACACCACTACCAATGTATCTTGATGAATAAGGGCGGTTAGTTGCCAAGTCTTCTTCTTGACAGTATTTAATGTATTTTTTTACCCCATCCGGAAAATGTAAATAGTTTCCTTCGTTTAAAGAATACATACTGCCGTCTTTCGGCGTTTTAACATCTGGGTTTGATAAACAAAACTCACCAATGCTTGGGTCTAATGTAAAACCATTAACCCCCCTGCCGGTTGTATAAACCAACATACATGATGAACCGTAAATAATATAACCCGCAGCAACTTGCTCAGTGCCTTGTTGCATAAAATCTTCAATAGTACCCGGACCACTTAAACTAACCCTGCGGTAAATAGAAAAAATAGTGCCCACCGAAACATTTACATCAATGTTAGAGGACCCATCCAAAGGATCCATGGCAATTACATATTTTGCACTTTTAGAAACCTCGCTATCAATTGGTATAATGTCTTCGTTTTCTTCCGAAGCAATGGCACAAACCTCACCGCCCGCTTTAAGCGCAGCAATAAACTGGTCGTTTGCAAAAACATCTAATTTCTTTACGTTTTCGCCCTGCACATTTACATCACCTGTTTCGCCCAAAATTTCGGCTAAACCTGCTTTGCTAACCTCGCGGTTTACAATTTTAGCTGCAATGCCTATATCACGCAAAAGTCTTGATAATTCGCCTTTTGCGTACGGAAAATCATTTTGTTTTTCAATAATAAACTGCCCTAGTGTTTGTACTCTCATCGTTCTATTTTTAGAAAAAGTTATTTCCCCAAAAATATGAAAATTAGCTCAAAGCGCACCAATTTTTAACGCACTTATTTCATAAACAACCCACAACGAAAGTTAGTTTAATCTTTCTTTTTTTCAGTAGGCCTAACGGGTGCAACCATGCCCATTACGGGCACATTAGTTTGTTTTGCCCTTTTTTCTTTTGGTGGGTTTGTGCATTTTACATTACCCTTAATGGTTGATTTAGGTTGTTTTTTTGTGCTATCACTTTGAGGGTAAGCTACATCTCCTTGTATAATGGCTTGCCCCATTACGGGGGTAGCAGTAGGTGTTGCAACAGCTTCGCCTTGCAAGTGTGTTTGTGGTGCAGCTACTTTACCTGTTAAATGTTTATCTCCTTGTGCGTTTGTAGTAAGAGACAAAAAGCCAAACGTAAAAAAGAAAATTACGGCAAACTTTCTAGATAGCGCCCAATATTTAAACGAGGCAAAAAAATCATCGAACGATAGATAAACCAGTTGCTTTTTTTCAAAACGGCCGCATATTTTTCCTTCGGCTTTTTCGGCAAAAAATGATTTTAATTCAGTAACGCTTTTTTTACTGAAATCTACAACATCTTTGTTGCACACGTTACAAAATGCACCCTGTTGGTTGGGCGTCATATTTTGCCAATTTTCGTGGCATGGGTCATTAATTTGTATGTTCATGGTGTTTGTTTTTCTATTTAGATGCAGCAATAAAATAAATTCCATAAAAATATTTTAAACCGTATTTTTACACCCATGAACGCAACCAAAAAAGCAAACCGAAATTATCTTCCGGCAAATTTTGACATTAAAACTTGGAATGATTTAGAATCTATATACACCGAACTTTTAGACAGAAAAATTTCTTCTTCTGCTGAATTAGAGAAATGGATGTTAGATGTAAATGAGTTGGAAGCTGCTGTGAGCGAAAACTTTGCTTGGCGTTATATTAAAAAGAGTTGCGATACCGAAAACGAAGAGCTTAATAAAAGCTATGAGTTTTTTGTAACTGAAATAGACCCCAAAATTGCACCTTTAGCAGATAAGCTGAATAAAAAACTAATTGCTTCACCTTTTGTAAACGAGTTAGATCAGAAAAAATATTTTACCTATTTGCGTTCGATAAAAAACAGCATCGAATTATTTCGTGAAGAGAATGTTGATTTGCAAAGTCAAATAGCTACAAAATCACAACAATATGCATCTATTACAGGCAAGCAAACCATACATTACGACGGTAAGGAATTAACCCTGCAACAAGCTGCATTGCATTTAAAAAACATAGACAGAAAAATTCGTGAAGATGTTTACGCACTAATACAAGCCCGCAAAAAACAAGATGAAAACGCTTTAAATAAATTATTTGAAGAGTTGCTAGCTTTACGCAACCAAGTAGCCCTAAATGCAGGCTTCAAAAACTTTAGAGACTATAAGTTTAAAGAACTTGGTAGGTTTGATTATAATATAAATGACTGCAAAAGTTTTCAC
>DATHOW010000271.1:0-6727 GCA_035484495.1 Bacteroidia bacterium
GGTAAACCCCTAAAGGCACGTAGTAATGGAATGCCTGCTTCTTTTTCTTTTCCTTCGGCATATAATTTTTTAGCGTCGGTTAAGCAAGTAAGTAAATATTGTTTTTGGATGTTAACCAGTTTTTCGATACGTGGTTTTAGTTGCACAAACTCGTGCTTATCGCCTTGCGGTGTTGGACCCGAAATAATTAGCGGAGTACGGGCATCATCAATTAAAACCGAGTCAACCTCATCCACAATAGCAAAGTGGTGTTTGCGTTGTACAAGGCCATCAATATCATGTGCCATGTTGTCACGCAAATAATCAAAACCAAACTCGTTGTTGGTTCCGTAAGTAATGTCAGAATTATAAGCAGCAACACGGTCAGGCGAATGTGGCTCATATTTATCAATACAATCAACCGTTAAACCGTGAAATTCAAAAAGAGGTCCATTCCACTCAGAGTCACGACGAGATAAGTAATTGTTTACCGTTACCACGTGTAAACCTTTGCCAGCCAATGCATTTAAGAAAATAGGCAGTGTAGCTACAAGGGTTTTACCCTCACCGGTAGCCATCTCAGCAATTTTACCCTGGTGTAATACGATACCACCAATTAACTGCACGTCATAATGCACCATGTTCCAAAGCACATCAATGCCTGCGGCAGTCCAGCTATTTTTCCAATGGGCAACGCCATCAACAATTTCTACATTTTTAGCGTTAGGGTGGCGTTTAATGTAAGTAGCATCAATATCGCCGGCTTTGATTTTAAGCTCTCCTAATGAGAAACGACGAGCAGTCTCCTTACAAAGTGCAAAAGCATCGGGCAAAATTTGGTTTAAAACCTCTTCGGTTTTGGTATCAATTTCTTTTTCAAGCTCATCAATTTCCTTGTATAATGCATCTTTGGCATCTACATCCATATCAGGGTCTTTATCAATACGGCTTTTAATTTCAGCTATTTCGGCGTTTTCTTTAGCTGTAAAATCCTGTATTTGCTTACGCAGCGTAAACGACTTTTCGCGCAAATCTTCATTAGATAAGGCTTCCAGCGTTGGATATATCTTTTTTATTTGTTCTACAATGGGTTGGGCTAATTCTACATCTTTTTGAGATTTAGTGCCAAATAATTTGCTTAGAAATTGAAACATAGGGTGCTTTTAATAAGTTGGCGAAGGTACAAAAATTATTCCCCTAATTATAAAGGGGTTTTATTTGCTATTTTGGCAGATTTTTCATTAATTTCACGTAAACTTTTAAAAATAAAACACATGAATAAACTTTACATTTCATTATCAGTTGCAGCAACACTTGCCTTTAGCAATGCTGTTTTAGCACAAACAACCATTACCACGGCAGTGTTGCCACAGGTTGGTTACACGTATAATATGGCAGCGGATACAAACCACCTGGACGTGCCTACATTTACTGTTTCGGCAGGTTCGGCAACGGCTCAAACATGGGACTATTCAACCCTTTTTGCTAACACATACGCAGCACCTCTTAGTTTTGTAACACCTGCAGGTAACCCGGGTGCATCAAGTTTTCCAAATTCAACCCTAGCAGCTGATCAAGGCGGTGGAACTTGGGCTTATTTAAAAACAGGAGCAAGCGGTTTACTTGTTGATGGCGCAAATGCAGTTATTCCAACAGGTACAACTTCAACTACAGCTATAGTAGATTATGTTCCGGATGAAATTCTAATTCCAACTCCGTTTACACTTAATAGTGCAGTAACCAACGTTTATGCAGCAACTTTTACAGTTACAACTAGTGGTGTTACAGCTACGGTTCATCACCGTGCACATCGTACTATTACAGCAGATGCTTTTGGCTCGTTAAAAACACCTGCCGGCACGTACGCTAATACACTTCGTATTAAAACATATGAAATAACATCGGATAGTATTTTTGTTTTTGGCGCTAATTACCAAGACCAATATGATACAACTACAACCTACAATTGGGCACAAAACACAGCAGACGCAAGGTTAATGGAAATTGACTTTAACAAAAAAGGTGCTGTTACAAAAGCAAGTTATTTACAAAGTTTTACCAATGCTATTAATGATATAAAACATTTTGAACTTGCTACTAATTTGTACCCTAACCCTGCCAGTACGTTTGCTATTTTAGCTTACGAAAACGAAAGCTCGGCAAAAGTTAGTGCAAGCATTTTTGATGTAACCGGCAGACAAGTTGCTACACTTTTAAACAACCAGCAACAAGCAGCAGGTAAACAAACACTTGCTATTGATGTTGTTAATTTACCACAAGGTTTATACATGGTACAACTTACTGTAAATGGTGCTACCAAAACATTAAAATTAAACGTACGATAGTCTAATTGAAACTAAAAAAAATCCTGCCTCTGAAAAGAAGCAGGATTTTTTTATGCCTTAGTTTATATATCATCCTTGTCATTTCGACCGCAGGGAGAAATCTTTATTTGTGATTAGATTGTTTGCAAATACAGATTTCTCAGTCGTTCCTCCTTCGAAATGACAACACACAACTAAACAAAAAAGCCCGCTTCATTAAAAACGAAGCGGGCTTTTTTATGCCTTTAAATATTTATTATTAATTGCCTTTAAAAACTTTAATGTTATAAACACAAGGTTCTATACGTTTTAGCTGTTGACTGCGACTAAGATTTTTAAGTGCATTTTTGCGGTTATTGCTTTGTAATTCTGCTTTTAATGCATCATCTTGTATGCTGTTAAGCAAGCCTAAAATGTAGTTAGATTTTACAGCAAAGCCTGTTCCTTCGGCATTGCTGTTTTTACTTTTAATTAAACCAATTACGTTGCCTTGCTCATCAAACAAAGGACCGCCGCTGTTACCCGGATTGATGGGTACACTTATTTGATACATAGCTGTATCGGCAGAGCCTTTTAAGGATGCTATAGTGCCTTCGCCATAAACGATATCTTCAGCCGGGAAACCAAGCGTAAACACTTTTTCGCCCATATCGGCAGATGCATTTTTAAACACATAAGGCACACTTGCAAATTTTGCAGCCGAGTCTTTTTCAATTTTAAGAATGGCAATATCTAAACGTACATCGGTAAGTACAACTTTTGCGTTGTAGCTATTTTTTTCGTCATCCATTACAAAAATAGAATCGGATTTATTTACCATGTGTAAACTGGTTAAAAAATAGCCACTACTATTTAAAGCAAAACCTGTTCCTTCAACATTGGCTGCTTCGAAAGTGCGTTTTTGACTGATGGTTTTTATACCATCAATAATGCCTTCTTGCACCGATTTCATGTGCGTAATCTCTCTAGACAGGTTGGTGATAGAAGTATCGTGTTGTTTAATTAAATAACCACCCGAACTTAGTAATGTAATGGTTGCAATAACAGCAATAATGGCTACTGATGCGGCAATGCCCATCATACGGCCATACTTGTTATAAAAATTGTTTTTAGGATTAAGCTGATGAATGTTTGGCGTACCAAACTCTTCGCTATAAATCGTGTTTAATTTGCTTTTTAGTTGCTCTTGTTTGCTAAACTCTTGCAACAGGTTTACAAAGTTTTTATGATCTTCGAACTGAGCTTTAAAATCAGCATCGCTTGTAAGTCTCTCTTCAAACAATTTTGCATCATCGGCATTTAAGCGTTGGTGCAGGTAATCGTCAAATAAATCTATGTTTCTCATTTCAAAATATCGTTACGAGGATTTACCCTCTTGGTCTAAAAAAAATATCTTTTTTAATCGTTGTAAGCATTTATACTTCTGGTTTTTTGCATTATCGGCATTGGTATAACCAAATTTTTCGGCTATCTCATCCATGCCTAAACGAGCAATGTAAAAATCAGTAAGTAATGTTTGGCAGGGCTCACCTAACTGACTAATGCTTTCGTGCATTCTATCCAGGTTTTGCTCACGCTCTTCGTAAACACTTACTTCGTTTTCTGCATCCGCAAAATCATCTCCTTCAATAAAACGCTCGTCTAGTTTAGATGTACCGCTTTTTTTATGAAGTTGTTTTAACCAAATGCGTTTTGCTACACTATATAAATAGGTTTGCAAGGCACAGCTTAAAATAAAATTTTGCTTTTGCACATGATGATAAAGAACTAAAATACTCTCCTGAAAAACGTCTTTGGCCTCTTGCTCGGTACCACTGTTACTTAGCACCATACGCATAATTGCAGGATAAAATTTTTTATATACCGAACGAATTACCGCATTATCGCTAAGCCGTAACCCCTCTATATATTCATTATCTGTTAGCGTAAGCGTAGCCATTAACGCTTTAGTTTTAATACTGATTTAGTACAAAAGTAACCCAATTTTGTTGTTTTTTATTTTATTTACTTAATTATCAGCTTCTTAGCTATATCTGGCGGAACCGCATTTTTGTGCAATGTGATGCTGATGGTTTTTAATCTCATATAGGCTTCAGACGCATAAAAATAGCCATCGCAATCGTTACGCTTAGTGCCCCACGAGTTTTTTATGAGATAATATTTATTCCCATCTTGGTCTTTTGCCAAGCCAATAATATGCATGCCGTGGTCGTCTTGCGTTTCGTAATCATCAAAGGCAGCCTGACGAATGTCTTGCGTAATGTTTTGTTGCCTGCAGGGGCGTTTAAAGCAATTATTTTTTTCATCGACATTTAAGGCATCCCAATTTTCGGGCACTAAAGCCAAGCCATCCTGAAATCTGAAAAAAGATTCGGTAACATCAGCAGCCCACTCTACGCCGTAACCGTTGTTTAATGCATTATCAATTATACTAATTAACTCCATAATGGGCACGTTTTGATATTGTTTCCAAGCCCAATTATCGGGCACTTCTAAAATAAAAGGTTTGTAAAACGGATGATGGTTGAACGAAGAAATAAAAACATAATCATCGGGGTTAATGCCCAACTCGGCCGCGTAGGTTTTTGGCGTGTACACTTTGCCTTTATACGTAAAGCTTTCGGGCGCTATGCCTAAATATTTATCTAAGGTTGTGATAAACTGATTTTTCCACTCGCCCGGATTTATTTTATCTTTTACCGAAACAGCTTTTACTTGACTAAGTAAAGCCGAATCTAAGTCCTTATGGTTATATCCTGTTGCCTCGTTTAAGTTGCCATTATAAATCTCACGTGGCATCATGCCATAATTTTTCCAACAATTAATAACATCGGTTGGCTCGCCACCTTCGCCAAACTGGGCATTGCCATGCATTCGCACATAATTATCTGCTTTTAACGGGTAGGTTTTTTTAACCACAAACATTTCGCTAAGCTTAACATCTTTTATTTTTTTAACGCGCATAATTTCCGACTCGAAAAACGAAAGCGTAGAAAAACTCCAACACGTACCCGTTTTACCCTGACTTTGCACCGGGGCAGCTTCTATACTTTTTGTGATAGTAAATTTATACTCGCTATCTTTTTTATTGGTGCTTGGTTGTGCAAGGGCTATAAAACAAGAGCCTAGAAATAAAAGAGAAAATAAACGAAGCTGTTTTTTCATGTGATTGGTTTGTACTAACAAAAATAACAAATGATAGAAGCCTATTACTATTTGTGGATATTTAATTTAGTGGTTTTTTATTGAATGGTTGCTTGTCGCTAATAACACCCAGCAAGTAAAAAAAGGGATTTTATTCTATCTCAAAATCAAATGTCATTTCGGTAAACTTAATGTCGCCTAATGGGTTTTTAAATTTTAGCTCTGTAATAAAACTATAGCTGCCCTTTTCTAGTAAAAAATCATTTGATTTGTAGTGATCTTTAACCCAAGTAAGTTTTATGGGCGCACTAAGGGTAAGAGTATCGTTGCGGTTAATTTTTTTTAATGCTTTAAAATTTACATCGTAACCTTCTTTTGGTACGTCATTCAAAAAGCGACTGTTTTTTAATGTAACATTGTAGATGCTACCGTTTTTTATAGAGGCTTGCACTATAAAAAAGTCGTAATAGTGTGCTTTAAAAACATTTGAACCCAAATTACAACCTACAATATTTAGCAGTGCAACTCTATATAATTCTGCTTTTAAATTAGTGGTTAGCATCAGATATAAAAGGCTATCGTTTTTTACGCTTTCGACTTTGTTTTTGCTAAGACTGTTTATTTTAATTTGCTCCAAATCTGACCGTAAATAAAATTTTTTAAATTGTCTTACGCTATCGCAAAATTTGTTCAGCAAAGACACTTCAGTGTCGTAATTTAAAATTATAGCCTCGCGCTTATTGTTTATGACCTGAATACTTTTATCTACTGATTGATATAAATCATTCATCCTATCAGTTATTTTGGGATAAAAGGCAAGGTCATAAGAATAATGATTAAATCGCTGGGATTCTACTTGTTGCTTCATTAACCTATCTAACAAGGTAGATTTTTGTTGCAATTCAGTTTTATATAATTCTTCTATTTCAGCTTGGTTAGAATAATTTTTGCAAGAGATTACAAAGATGAATCCTATGATTAAAAACTTACTCATACTTAACTATTTTAGTAAATATACAAATCTTTTGGTTCCGCCACCCATTATGGATTGCAACGAAAATCCTTTTGCTGTAATCAGCGGAACGACCAAATAAAGATTTCTCCCTGTGGTCGAAATGACAACGCAATGCTTCAAAATGACAAGCGAAAAAGTCGCCGTAATAAAAGCGTGTCTAGTTTTTTTGTTTCCTTGTTTGGAATCGAAAAAATAAACGAATCTTGTTTAGCTGTGGTAATTTTTATTGGCTGAGAAAATGAATCTACAGCAATAACTTGACTAA
>DATHOW010000272.1:0-8615 GCA_035484495.1 Bacteroidia bacterium
GATATGCCCGAAGCGGGTGCCGATAGCGGCGTTAAAACCCAAGCACAAACTGCTAAAAATTTTATTGCACACATCATCCCCGAAAGTGTGGTTGATAGCATGGCGCATAACGAAATATTGCCCATTGTAGTTTTTGCTTTATTTTTTGGTGTGGCATCGGCATCGCTTGGCAACAAGGGTAAAATTATTATTGAGTTTATCGATGCCGTTTCGCATGCCATGTTTAAGGTTACCAATTATGTTATGAAGGCTGCACCCATTGGAGTTTTTGGCGCAGTAACGGCTGTGGTTATTCAGCAAGGACCGGGTGTGCTAAAAAGCTACGCTTATTTAATTGCTTGTTTTTATGGCGGCTTATTATTTTTTGTTTTTGTAGTGCTGATGGGCATTTGCACTTTATTTAAAATTAATTTTTTTAAACTTTTTTCTTTTATAAAAGAGCCTGTACTGCTTGCTTTTAGCACCGCCAGTTCAGAAGCTGCCATGCCTAAAACCATTGAGCGATTAGAGGATTTTGGTTTGCGCAACCGCACCGTAAGTTTTGTATTACCTTTGGGTTACTCCTTTAATTTAGATGGCTCTATTATGTACATGACTTTTGCAACCATGTTCATAGCGCAAATGTATGGCATTGATGTTTCGTTTGCCGACCAAATAAAAATGATGCTTATTTTACTAGTTACCAGCAAAGGCATGGCAGGTGTGCCACGTGCATCGTTAGTAGTAATTGCAGGCATGCTAAGCATGTTTCATATACCAACCGAGGGCTTACTTTTATTACTAGCAGTTGACCAATTACTTGATATGGGACGCTCTGCCACCAACGTAGTTGGTAATGCAGTGGCTTCTGCCATTGTAGATAAGTGGGAGAAGTAAAAGTTTATTGTCATTGCAAGAGTTGCGTGGCAATTTCATTACGGAAGCAGCAAAACAATTTTTGTATATTTGAATAGGTTTAAATCTGTATAAAACAGTATATGACAATAAGAAAAGTAATTTTAGTTGTATTTATTTTAATAGCATTAATTTTAATTTCAATGGGACTATTTAATTTCTTTAAAAAATTACCTGAACAACCAAAAATATCAAACGACCCATATAAGGATAGTACAACAAATTTGATTTATAATTTACTTTTTTGTGATAATCTTAGTTTGTATAAAGCAAAAACTCAACCACCTATTATATATCCCTTTGATGTTTTATTTTCAGAGACAAGTTCTTTAACCGATTTACAAAAAATTATAGATGATAGCACCTCTGACCCAAGAGTAAAAGTACTTGCATACAATAAGCAAATTCTAAAAGGACATAAGCCGACCAAAAAAGAACTTCTTGCAGTAATCGTAGAAGTTGGACTTGATAATGGACTTGATGTTTTAGCCTCATTTAATAACGGGACAGCTCGTTATATAAATCAAACAGGTAAGATGTTAATTTGGGAAACGACAGATCAAACTTCAAATAAGTTAACTTCTGAATTATTTTTAAGGAGTCAAGATATTATTAACAAAATTGGTGCTTGGGATAAGCCAAGATTGCCTTGCCCTAAAAAAGGTAATGTAAGAATTACATTTCTTGTATCTGACGGTCTTTATTTTGGAGAAGCACCTATCAACACTTTATTTAATGATCCATTAGCAAGCCCTGCGTTGGCAAGTGCAACTGAGTTAATGAAGTATCTAACTGAAAAATCATTAGAAACTCAGTCTAAATAGTTACTTCCAATCTTATTATTTTATTACCCCAATCCTAAGTCTACTTTCTCGCTTTCAAAAAACTTTCAATCTCCGTTAGGTTAAGTGCATTAAAGCAAAATTTTTTTGTTAGTAAACCTTTGCGGGCAACACAAGTGCCAAAATGCATGTCATGAAAACCTTGCTTTTCATGCGCATCAGGGTTAATTGAAATTTTAACACCCTTTTCCATACAATAAGGAATCCAACGCCAGTCAATGTCTAAACGGTAAGGATGCGCATTTAATTCTATCACTACATTGTTAGCTGCACAGGCATCAATTATTTTTTTATGATTAACAGGATAACCCGGGCAACCCAATAACAAACGCCCCGTTCCGCAGGATTTGCAATCCTGCGGCAACTCAATATTTATAATTCAGCATGTAACATTTCCATTGTATATTTAACCAACTAAAAAACCATGACCCAAGCAAACTACACCGTGCGCAACGCACACCCAACCGAATTTCAACTCATTGGTCAACTAATGGTACAAGTTTATTCGCAATTAAATGGTTTTCCAAAACCTAATGAGCAACCCAACTATTACAATATGCTAGCCAACATAGGCGAGCTAACTAAAAAACCCGATACCCAATTATTAGTAGCTGTTTCATCTGATAATAAAATAGCAGGCGCGGTGGTTTACTTTAGCAACATGCAGCAATATGGGTCGGGTGGCACAGCTACACAAGAAAAAAATGCGGCTGGTTTTCGTTTACTGGCAGTAGACCCTTTAACACGCGGGCAGGGCATAGGCAAACTGCTAACCAACGCCTGCATAAAAAAAGCCAAACAAAGTAACTTGAAAAACATGGTTATACATAGCACCAAAGCCATGCAAATCGCTTGGGCAATGTACGAGGCAATGGGTTTTAAACGCGCACCCGATTTAGATTTTATGCAAGAGCAACTCCCCGTTTTTGGGTTTAGATTGGCTTTATAAATTTATCATAAAATGAAAACTAAAATCATCTTATCAATGCTTATATCTTTTGTATCGGCCGAGGCCTTTTCGCAATTAGATACCGTAGTTTATGATGCATATTCTGTTGGTCAAAAAACAGTAAACAACAAACCTGTTTATGATGTAAACGGAAAAACAGTTACTAAAGCCCAATGGGACCAAGCCCTTAAACACGATAACGATGCCTGGAAAGCATTAGGTAATTGCAAGCCTTGCTGGTTAAAAGACATTGATACAAAAACTTTATTCGTTACCGAAGGCGAATTTTATATGGACTGTTGTATAGGTGTTTACATTGAAAAATACCCAAGCGGAAAAACAAAAGTAAGCGGGCAGTACAAAAAACCCGATACCACTAATTATAAAAAATGGTGCAAACAAGGCAAGCGAAAAAAAGAGGGCAAATGGGTTTATTATACCGAAACAGGCATCATCGAAAAAACTGAACAGTATAAAGATGATGTGCTTATTAAGTAACTACTAATAAGTAAATGTTTTCTTTTTTTGCCAAGTAAAAAAGCACATGAGTTTTTCTGCTAATTAAAAAATCACAACAAATGTTAATTAAAAAGTTGTGGTACAAGCTTTGTAATTGCACACAAAACAAGTAGCATGAAAACTAAACACATCATTCTTATTTTGTTATGCATGGTCATGCAAAATTTTTACGCGCAAAAAATCATCTTTACAAAAGGCAGCAATTATAATTCATCGGGTAAAAAAGTGTTTTATACTTTATACGCAGTTGATGGTAAAACGTACACTATTTATAAACCAAGGCGCATCTATGTGGTTGCAAACCCCACAGGTTTAATATCCTATTACGTGGGTTACGACTCACTAAACCCCCAACACGCAAAAGTATATTATAACATGCCTTTTTTTAATAACACACAAAGTTATCCTACCACAACAAGCGGTAAAGTTATTTTGGCTAAAAATAATTTTTGCGAGTTTCAGTTTTATGCTATCGATAATTTAGGTGTCAAAAAATTAAAAATTGCCTGGCAATCTATTTCCGATGACGAACTAAAAAATAACAACGTTAAACCCGGCACCTGTTTTAATGTACAGTACTTGGCACAAAACCCCGAAGCCTCTATTATTTATTTTAACCAACCTGCTACCAATAACCAAATAAACTGGCAAAAGCCTGAGCTATCAAAACCAAACGGACTCAACATGGGTTTCGAAACCAACCTGCTTTTTACCAACCCCGTTAAAATTAACCGGTACTTAGCCAATTATGGGCAACCACAAATAAAAAATGTGCTGCCTTATTTTATGTTAGATTATGGTTGGCAATATAAGTCTGGCTTTTCGTGGAGTTTGGGTTGGGGCGGCGCGTCAAAATTATTTATGGGAAAATTGGGCATTGGGTATTTGCAAAAAATTAACCGACGCATATATATAAACACCACCCTTAATTTTTCAAACATGTCATATAGCCGCCCTGCATTTAAAAATCCGCAGTATCAAACCCTTGCCGATACCGCACGGTTTACGTACACCAATTGGTTTTTTAATCCTAAAATTGATTTAATGTGGCGTATATCAAAAAACAATTCTCATGGTTGCACGTTTCTTAAATTTGGCGCAGGTGTTTTTTGCGACCTAAACCCTAATCGTAAATGGGTTTACCAAACCGGTTACACAAGCACAGTTGGCAAAAGTGGTAAAACTACTGCTTACAAAAACGATGCCGATATAAATAGCCTACCGCCCTTTACAAACTATATGGTTTATATAAGCGTAGGCATAGTAATACAAACTATTTATAGACCATAAACATAACTTGCTGTTGCAAGCCTCCGGCAATTTATAGCTTTTTTTTCATCAACCTGTTTAACGCGTTTTCAATATAACGCTCGGGTGTAATTAAAGCAATTTGTATGTGCTTCAATAAGCTCTTTTTGTTTGTGTGTAATGTTTTAACTTGAACGTTCCAGTGGTTTACCACCGTCGGGCTTTTCGTTGCAAGTCCTCGCCTTCTTGTCATTTCAACTGAAAAGGAGAAATATTTTTTTATCGCAAGCAAATTTTTTTAATTTATCACTCATCACTTATAATTTCCTTCCCTAACGTCTACCTAGTCGATTCACTATATAAATAATTAACCTCATACATTTTGTGCGCCACATTATACACATCAATAGCCCGGTTATATTTTACCTCTGTATCAAGCAAGTTGCAAAAAACGCGGTTGTTTGTAAAACTTGTTTTTAAATTAGCTATGTTCAGTTTTTTAATATCGCCCACTGGGCCATCACTAAAATAGTACACAGGTTCTCTTTCAAAATCTTCGCCCGTTAAAATAATTTTGCGTATAGCATAAATATATATCGCTTTAGGTTCCATAATTTCATATTCGGTGTTTTGGTAAAACCTCCAAACGGTGTTTTCACAATCGCGATAGGCGTAGATGTCTTTTTTTAAATAAGTAACTTTTTTGCCATTAATCAGTACACTAAACTCTCCTTTCGTAAAAAAGTTGTGTTGCTTAAATTTTACCTTATCGTTTTGGCAATCAGCTTCATCAATTACTCGGTTATTTTTAAAATCGTCTTTAGTTATGTACACGCCGCTTTTAACAGCAGTAGTTTGCGCGGTATTTTTTTGTGCAAAGCCAAAAAATACAAAAAACAATAAAGCATAAAGGGGTTTCATAAGCGTGTGTAATTAGTAAGGTTTATAGTAAAACAAATATCAACGCTTTTGTTTTTTAAACCCTTACACAATTAGTGCAATTACTTACATAAATCACACATTTGCTGCGGACTATAAAATAAAAAAACGTGCACCAATGTTATAATTCAAACCATTTTTTTCCCAAGTGGTGTTAACTATGCCAAAGTTTAGATACAATCGTTTTAAAACCCGCAGGTTTATGTTTGTATATGGCATTACACCGCCATTATTACTGCCTCCTCTTGCAGTGCCAACTAATGTGGTACCATTATAGTAGTACGTGTTGCCAACATCGCGGGCGTATAAGCCAACCAAAAACCCTGCACCTAAAAATACCCATTTACAAAACCTAAACTCAAGCCCTAAAGGCAAAGCCCCTGTAACATGTGCACTCTTAGTTTGAAAACTGCTGCACCAGGTGTTGCCGTACATAATCATCGAATCGCCCCCAAAACTGCTTTGCAAATAAGTAACCGTAAAATTTAGACCTGTTTGAGCATATAGTTTTTTATAAATTTTTATAGATATGTTAACTGCAGCACTCCACCCGTTTTGGTAAGTAATATTTCCTACAAAAGGATGTTCCGCACTAGCATGCAAATTGGTGTTAGGCCACGATTTTGTACTAAAATAAAAGTAGTTGCTTTTTTTTACCACAACCAAACCACCACTAAGCCCCACATTAAATCGTTTATTGTGCAACAACGTATCGGCTTTAGTAAAAGCAAAGGCATTGCAGGTAAAAAGCATAACAAAAATTGCCCACACAAATTTTTTCATATCAGCATAACGGCAAAACTTTACACATATTGTTTTTATATGGGGGCGTTCTGCCACTAACGTAGTGGGCAACGCAGTTGCATCTGCTATTGTAGATAAATGGGAGAAGTAAAATTTTCTCTCCCGTGTCATTTTAACCTTAGAGAAAAATTTATTTATCTTTCCTTTAAAAAAGAAAATTAAATTTGTGTAAAAACAGGAAAGAAATAATTCAAAAATCTATCAATATTAAAACAACCTAAATGCTACTAAAAACTAAACACCTATTTTATATTGGCTTGCTTATAATTGCTTCATGTAAATCAAATTCAGACGAAAAGCAACCCCCTGATGCCCCTGTTGTAACAGAATCAAAACGTATTATAGTTACAGTTGATATGCAAAGTGTCAATTTAATTATTGATAGTTCTACCACTGATAAAGTAAATATTATAAAAAAATATAATGATAAAGAAGTGACTTATGAGGAAACTATTACTGACGATGAGATTGATATAGTTTCAAAGGGTAAAAGTGCATTTGTATCTGACGCTGGTAAAATTGAAATCCAAGTGCCTAAAAATTGCGTTATTGAATGTAAACTTATGAGTGGTAGTGCAACCATCAATAAAATTTCTTGCAGCTCTATTGATGTTTCTTCAATGAGCGGCAATTTGAAAATCAAAAATATTGCTACTAAAAGAGCTAAATTCAAAAGCATGAGTGGCAATGTTTCATACCGCGGGAAAATTGAGAATGGAAATACAACTTTGAGTTCAATGAGTGGCAATGTAAACATTATTTTAAATAAAGAATCAAATGTAAAACTTGAATTATCATCTGAATCAGCAAATGTGTTATTTGATGACGAAATGCAAAAACAAAATCCATCTGTGAAGACACTTAAAGAAGGTGTTGGCTTTCTTTCAGGGCATTCAATATCAGGTGATGTTGAATGCGCAACAGAGTAATAAGTTTATAATTACATATCAATGATATAAATATTCGCTCCGTTGAATTTGTAATCATTCAGTATTAAACTTAACCTACTCTAATCGGTTGCTATCACCCGCACCCCTAAACCTACTTTTTCGCTTTCAAAAAAGTCTCAATTTCTGTTAAACTAAGTGCATTAAAACAAAAATCTTTTGTTAATAAACCTTTGCGGGCAACACAAGTGCCAAAATGCATGTCATGAAAACCTTGCTTTTCATGCGCATCGGGGTTAATTGAAATTTTAACACCCTTTTCCATGCAATAAGGAATCCAACGCCAGTCAATGTCTAAACGGTAAGGATGCGCATTTAATTCTATCACTACATTGTTAGCTGCACAGGCATCAATTATTTTTTTATGATTAACAGGATAACCCGGGCGACCCAATAACAAACGCCCCGTTGGGTGACCTAAAATAGTAGTATATGGGTTTTCAATGGCTTTAATTAAACGGTCTGATGCCTTGTCTTCATCCATTTTAAAATGCTGATGGATAGATGTAACCACATAATCAAACGTAGCCAAAACTTCGTTAGAGTAATCAAGCGAGCCATCATATAAAATATCGCACTCTGTTCCTTTTAAAATTTTAAACGGAGCCAGTTTTTTATTCAGCTCATCAATTTCTTTATGTTGTAAAAGTATGCGGTCTTCTTTTAAACCATTAGCGTACACAGCACTTTTAGAGTGGTCGGCAATGCCAAAATATTCGTAACCTAACTCTTTGCAATAACCTGCCATTTCTGCTAAAGTGTTAGCACCATCGCTATACGTGCTGTGGTTATGCAAAATGCCTTTTAAATTTTTCTCTTCAATTAAATGGGTAGGGTAGCGGGCATGTATTTCTTTATCAAACAAACCATCGCGCCACTCGGCAATAAAATAAGGTTGTTTTAAACTTTCATAAACTTCTTCTTCTGAACCAAATGAATGATCTGTTAGCGAAACAAAATTTATTTTTTCTAAATGCTCTTTTGCAGATGATGTTTTTACTAAATCGTAATAAAATAATTCTTCTGTCGTGAAAATAAGATTAACAGGTATCGGGCTCTTAAATTCGTTTTCAAAAACTTCATCTGCAGCTACTAAAATATCAATGCTGCTAAGCGTTTCACATTTTCTATAAATGTCTCCTGTTAAACTAATATTAGAAACATATTGGAGTTCTTTTAATTCTTCTAAAAAATTATCTGCTAATTCCTCTACTGCCGCGTAATGCACTTTACCACTGGCCGATTGCATAAACTCAATGCTTTGTTTTATACTTAGCTGTGTTTTTTGTCCGAAACCTTTTAAGTCAACCAAACGGTTTTCGTAGCAGGCATACAATAACTCACCCGGACTTTCAACCTGCAATTCGTGCCAAAGTTGTTTTACTTTTTTTGGTCCAATGCCTTTAACCGACAGCATTTCTATAACACCCGCAGGAGTTTTTTCAATCAACCCATCTAACTCTGCTGAGGTTC
>DATHOW010000273.1:0-5844 GCA_035484495.1 Bacteroidia bacterium
CCATTATTGGGCAGCAGCAATTAGCCGGTAATGGTTTTGCAGATGTTGAGTTGTATGCTAAATACAATGTTTATCATTCGAAAAACGACGTGCTATCACTTACCCTATCAGCAGGCGGAAAATTACCTACGGGTCCCTATAAATTAAGTGTGGATAATGTGCAACTAACTCGTGATATACAACCCGGCACAGGAGCTTACTCGGGCATGTTTACTTTTTACGCTATGTTAAAACCTTTTAAAAACAAAAAGAAGAGCATTATGTTTAACTCACGTACTGATTACAATGGTGTGAACTCACAAGGTTATCAGTATGGAGTAACTAACACAAACACATTATCATCTGCCTTTAAATTATATAAAGACATTTCGTTTATTGCTATGGTTAGAAATGAAAATAAAGATTGTGATAGAGTTAATGGAGTTGGTTTATTTTCAAGCTGTTCAAGCCGTATATTTGTTACACCCGGTGTTGGGGTTTATTTGGGAAACGAATTAAATTTTTCGCTTTACGGAGATTTTCCTCTGTATCAAAACTATTCAGGCATTCAACTAGCTGCTAAGTACGCTTTTAGTGTAGCAGTAAGTAAAGTATTTGAGTTTCATAAAAAACCATTACCAACCAATCCTTTGAATTAGCAATATGAAAAAAATTAAGTACATCTTTTTTTTACTGTTGCTGTTTGGCGTTACACCTATTTTTTCGCAGAATAAAAAATTGTACACTCCTCCTCCCCATGTAGAAAATGCACCGCCAACTTCAAATTTTTCTTGGCTTAATTCGTGTTTTGGGGATACCACTTGTTTTATTAACCAAACAATTTTAGGCCAAACATATACTTGGACTGTAGTAAGTGACACTTCATTTGGCCCATTTGGTGCAACGCTGCCTGACACACTTTTCAAATCTAGACATGGCACCGATACTAATATTTGTTTTTATTTTAAAACCCCAGGAACCTATACGGTTTCATTAACTGCATACGACAATCACTACAATACAATATCTAAAGTGATTACAATTGATACAATTACGAAAGCAATTTTTTCTTTTATTCCTTGCGAAAATAAATTTGTAAATACATCTCTTTGCGCTACATCTTTTCATTGGGATTTTGGTGACGGAACAAACTCAACCAATGCATTACCAAAACACCAATATGCTGATACAGGCAGTTATATGGTTACTATGATTGCATACAACGGAAACAAATCGGACACAGCTAGGAAGCAAATACATATTTCAGTAGAATCATATGGAAGTGGTTTTTTTACACATACGGTATCTCATGATACGGTATTTTTCCATGCTACATATACTGACCCTAGTCAGGTAATTTATAATTGGGGGTTTGGAGTTCCGGGAGGATATGGGTCGAGCCAAGATACAATGTGGGTTTACAAAGATTCTACAGCCACCTATTATGTAACTTTGGTTATAACTAACGGTTGCGGGCATGTTTACGGATATGATTCTGTATTTATATCACAACAACCTCCACCTGTACCAAATTTTTCTTATCTAAAAACTTGTTTGGGCGATACCACTTGTTTTATTAACCAAACTATTGGCGGCATTACATACACTTGGACAGTTAACGATACAAACACTGCTTCTTCTCCCTTATTTACTTCTAGCAATTCTGCTGCGTGTTTTAGGTTTCCGGCAGTGGGTAGTTATTCGGTTACTCTAACAACTAATAATCATTTTTATACCGTTTCAACTACTAAACTAGTTACTATAGGCACTATACCAGTGGCAGGTTTTTCTTTTATACCCTGCTCAAATAATTTTGTAAATAGTTCGGGCTGTGCTACATCTTTTTATTGGGACTTTGGAGATGGCACACACTCTACACAAACATTACCCAATCACCTATATGCTGATACAGGTTACTATCAAGTAACTTTAAGCGCTTACAACACAGGGGACTCAAGTACACTTACACAACAGATACATGTAACGGCAACTTCATCAGCTGATGCAAGTTTTACCACATCAATTGCTAACGATACACTTAGAGTACATGCAACCTACACAGGGGTACCCACACCAACTTATAACTGGACTTTTGGCGATGGCAGCCATGCAACCGGAAGAGATACTGTACACATATATTATGACACTACTGCATTTTACCATGTAAAATTAACGGTTACTAATTTGTGTGGTGTAGCTAATAAAATAGATACCATACAAACTATTTATTATAATAATAAGCCGCCTGCCGGTTTAGATTTTACACACTCAACGGTAGCTATTGCCCCTAATATAGTAACGAATGGATATTTGGATGCTTTTTATAATTCGTATAATGATAATAATTATTTAGTACAGATATATAATGCCTTAGGGCAAAAAATGTTTGAAGAATATTTTGCCTTTCAGTTAGGCATTAATGAATTTAAAATTAGTACAACCGGTTTTTCTTCGGGAGTGTATGTATTAGTATTGCAAGCAGGCAACTCCTATATACGACAAAAGTTTTACCTTATAAATAAGCCATAAAAAAAGCCCCATCGATTGATGAGGCTTTTTTATTGAGAGAATTATAATTTATTTTTTCAACTTAAACGCTGCTTTTACTTTAGCTACGTAATCAAGTTTTTCCCAAGTAAACAATTCAACTTTTACCGTTTTTGTTTTACCATCAGGAGATTTGAAAATTTTAGTTACTACTTCGTTTTTACGGCCCATGTGCCCGTAAGCAGCTGTTTCGCTATAAATTGGGTTACGTAATTTAAAACGTTGTTCGATAAAATAAGGGCGCATATCAAATACGCTTTCAACTATTTTAGCAATTTGACCATCGGTCATTTTTACTTTAGCTGTGCCATAGGTATCAATAAAAATACCCATTGGTTTTGCAACACCAATAGCATAAGATACTTGTACCAAAACCTCGCTACAAACACCTGCTGCAACTAAGTTTTTTGCAATGTGACGAGTTGCATAAGCAGCACTTCTATCAACCTTGCTTGGATCTTTACCAGAGAAAGCACCACCACCGTGTGCGCCTTTGCCACCATACGTATCAACAATGATTTTACGACCTGTTAAACCAGTATCGCCATGCGGACCACCAATTACAAATTTACCCGTTGGGTTAATGTGATAAGCAATTTTATTATTGAAGAAGTGAGCGTATTTTGGATAATTCTTTTTAACGCGTGGAATTAAAATTTCAATAATGTCTTTTTTAATTTTTGCCAACATTCTGTCTTCTTTATCAAAATCATCGTGTTGTGTAGAAACCACGATAGCATCAATACGAATAGGGTTGTTGTTATCATCATACTCTAAAGTAACCTGAGATTTTGCATCAGGACGCAGATATTTAATTTGTTTATCTTCTCTACGTAAAGCAGCTAGTTCTAATAAAATTGCATGAGCTAAATCTAAAGCCAATGGCATATAGTTATCAGTTTCGTTAGTTGCGTAACCAAACATCATTCCTTGGTCGCCGGCACCTTGCTCTTCTTTTTTCTTTCTATCAACACCTTGATTGATATCAGAAGATTGTTCGTGGATAGCAGATAGAATACCGCACGAGTTTGCCTCAAACATATATTCTGACTTTGTGTAGCCAATTTTACGAATTACTTCGCGTGCAATTTCTTGTACATCTAAATAGGCTTTAGATTTTACTTCGCCGGCTAAAATAACTTGACCAGTTGTTACAAGTGTTTCGCAGGCAACTTTACTTTGCGGGTCAAACGCTAAAAAGTTGTCAATTAATGCGTCTGATATTTGGTCAGCTACTTTATCAGGGTGCCCTTCGCTTACGGACTCAGAGGTAAATAAATATCCCATTTCTGTTTATTGGTTATGTATTAGTTAAATTATTGATTTAATTATCGGCACTAAAAGTACTAAAAGTTTTTAGTCTAGGCGCTTGTTACTTAGCCTCGTGAAGTTCGAACTCATAAAACTCCATTATTTGGTTGCAAAGTAGTTTTTTACAAGCCTCATCTACCTTTGCCGTGGCAACATCTTTAGTGGCAGCTTCTACCTCTAACGAAATATGTTTGCCAATGCGCACGTTACCAATTTCGGGTAGTTTTAGGTTTTTCATACTGCTGCTAACAGCTTTACCTTGGGGGTCTAATAATGCTTTAAGTGGCATTACGTCTATTTCTGCTATAAACTTCATTGTTATAAATTAGGGTGCGAATATACTGATTATGCTTATTTAGTTTGACTTGCTTTATTTTTTGTTAGAAAATTATTTATGACACTCATTAAGATGTATAAAATTATAACCAAAGGAATGCCTACAAATTGAAGCGTAACCAATAGAGCTAAAGCCATGATTAAAAATGTGAAACGAATTTCGTTACCTGCCCAACCAAATGATTTGAATTTAAAGGAGAAAATTGGCAACTCAGAAATCAATAGTGCAGACATAACTACTGTTATAGCTATAAGCAAATAAGGGTTTAAAATAAAAGCAGCTAAGGCACTTTCACTTTTTTCGCCCGTACCAATTATTAATGGCAATGAACAAATAAGCATAGAGTTGGCAGGTGTGTTTACACCAATAAACGATTCTGTTTGGCGTACATCGTTATTAAACTTAGCTAAGCGTATACCAGAGAAGATTGTAATTAAAAAAGCTATATAAGGCATATAAAGCCAAACAGGTTGATTTACGATAAGCAAGGTTGAAACCTTTAGCAAATGAAACATTACTACCCCCGGCACTACACCAAAAGTTACCATATCAGCGAGGCTATCTAAATCTTTACCAATGGGCGATGTTACGTGTAAAAGACGGGCTGTAAAGCCATCAAAAAAATCTAATACGGCTGCAATGCCCACTAAATAGGCTGCCCATATTAAATCGCCATTAAAAGCTTGTACAATTGCCAGGCAACCACAAAGTAAATTTCCGCAGGTAATGGCATTGGGAATATTGCGCCTAATTTTGTTCATAATAAAAGCTCAAAGAAGCAAATAATTTTCGGGTTTTAGGAGGTAAAAAATACCAACATTTTTTGTATGAATTGTTAGCAAATTATAAGGAAAAATAGCTTTAATTAAGTATCTTTACTGGATATACAATTATATGGAAGAAGTAGTAAAATCAGCAGAAAACAAATCATACGGAGCCGACAGCATACAAGTATTAGAAGGCTTAGAAGCAGTTAGAAAAAGACCCGCCATGTACATTGGCGATATAGGCTTTAAAGGCTTACATCACTTAGTGTACGAAATAGTAGATAACTCGATAGATGAGGCACTTGCCGGGCATTGTAAAAACATTGAAGTTTCTATTTTAGAAGATAACTCTATACGTGTAAAAGATGATGGGCGCGGTATACCAACCGAAATGCACCCGAAAGAAAAGAAATCGACTTTAGAAGTTGTAATGACCATCCTACACGCGGGTGGTAAATTTGATAAAGACAGTTACAAAGTATCGGGTGGATTACATGGTGTGGGGATGTCGTGTGTAAACGCGCTATCTATACACATGAAAACAGAAGTACACCGCGAAGGAAAAGTTTTTGTGCAAGAGTATAGCTGCGGTAAACCGTTGTTTGATGTAAAAGAAGTTGGTACAACTACTCATAGAGGAACTATACAAACCTTTAAACCCGATTTAAGCATATTTATAGTTGGTGAATATAACTTTAGCACTTTGGCCGGTCGTATGCGTGAGCTATCGTTCCTTAACAAAGGCATTAAAATTACATTAACCGATGAGCGTCATAAAGATGATACCGGAGCTTTTTTAAAAGAAGATTTTTATTCTACCAGAGGCATTGTTGAGTTTGTAGAATATTTAGATAGTGCTAAAGAACATTTAATTGCCGAAGCAATTTATGTTGAAGGAGAAAA
>DATHOW010000274.1:0-2706 GCA_035484495.1 Bacteroidia bacterium
CGAGAGCGTTACTGGCGCTGGGCTTGTTTTTACGAAGAAAATAAAGCGGCATCATTAATTAATTTATCTCCGCAAGAAAAAAAAGATTTCAATGAACTAAAAAAATCGTACACCTCATGTATTAATGACGATTATAATAGCACTTTACTGGCTGATGTAAACTTAGTATTGCCAAGTGATATGCTTACTAAGGTGGATAGAATGAGTATGGCAAATGCACTTGAGGTGCGTAACCCCTTTTTAGATTATAGAATGGTTGAATTTGCTTTTTCATTACGAGAAGAAAACAAAATAGATGCCAATATCCAGAAAAAAATTGTGAAAGAAAGTTGTGCGCATTTACTGCCCCCTGAAATATTGAATAGAAAAAAACACGGTTTTGAAACCCCTGTACAACAGTGGTTACAAGGGGTTTTAAAAAACAAAGTAGAAGAATATTGTTTAGATAAAGATTTTATTGAACAGCAAAATATATTTAATTATACTGCGGTTAAACAAGTGGTTGAACAAGCTTTAAGTACAAATGCAGGCGAGACCACCTCAGTAGTGTGGAGCATTTTAATTTTTAACTACTGGTACAAACAAAATATTTTATAATGCCTCGTGTACTACGAATTATAAACAGATTTAATTTGGGTGGCCCGGCATATAATGTGGCATTCCTTACAAAATATTTGGATCCTGAATACGAAACACTTTTAATTGGGGGAGAAAAAGAACCTGATGAAGATAGCTCTTTGTTTATCTTTAAGGAAATGGGTTTAGAGCCGCTTGTAATTAGTGAGATGAGTCGTTCGGTAAATTTTTTACAAGACATAAAGGCGTACTATAGGATTAAAAAAATCATCAAAGAATTTAAACCTGATATTGTACACACACACGCCGCAAAAGCAGGGGCATTAGGACGTTTGGCGGCGTATAGTTGTAATGTATCTGTAATTATACACACGTTTCATGGGCATGTTTTTCATTCATATTTTGGGAGATTAAAAACCGCTATTTATAAAAACGTAGAGCGTTTTTTGGCTAAAAAATCGTCGGTTATTATTGCTATCAGCGAAAAACAAAAACACGAATTATGTATTGAACACAAAATTGCTCCGGTAGAAAAAATAAAGGTTATCCCATTGGGATTTGATTTAACAAAATTTTCAGACAATCAAATTGAAAAAAGAAAAACCTTTAGAGATAAATATCAAGTAGAAGACGATGAAATTTGTGTACTGATTATTGGGCGCTTGGCTCCAGTAAAAAACCACACTTTATTTTTAAAGGCTATTCAGTTTGTTAAAGAAAAATCTGATAAAAAAATACATGCTATAATTGTAGGCGATGGAAACTTACGACATGATTTAATGAAACAATGCGATGATTTAAACCTTGATTATTGCTACTATCCTTCGGAGCCTAAAAAAGCAACAATTACGTTTACTTCTTGGATACAGGATGTCTCTTACCCCTTAGCGGGCAGTGAAATTGTTTGTTTAACTTCGTTTAATGAAGGTACGCCGGTAAGTTTAATTGAAGCACAAGCGGCATCGAAAGCTATAATTACTACAAAAGTTGGAGGCATAGAAAACTCTGTAAATGATAAAGCCGCTTTTTTAATTGATATTGCTGATGAAAAGCTTTTTTGTGAAAAACTACTACTACTTTGTAACGATGTTGAATTGAGGAAAAAAATGGCTGTTTGTGGGAAAGATTTTGTATTTAAACAGTTTCATTATACCCGCTTGGTTCAGGATGTTAGGAGTCTATATGACTCATTATTAAAACCTTAGAAAAGCAATAAAATTTGTATATTTACGAGGTATTTTAAATTTTATGAGAAAACTTTTATTGTTATTTATAGTTATAGCAAGCTTATCGTCTTGTAGAATACTGCGACCAAATTTAATGCTTAAAACGCCTAAAGACTATGTGTTTGATCAAATAAGCGACACAATGAGTGACGAGGAGTATAGAATTTCTATAACAGATGATATATCGCTTAGGATACTATCAAACGAAGGATTTAAATTGGTTGATTTTTCTAACGGAGGAGGTGGAACAGGGGGGGCGGCTGCCAATAATGCCGCATCAACTATACAAACCCTTGTAGAGCATGATGGAACAATTAAAGTGCCTTTAATAGGTAGGGTAAAAGTACAGGGTTTAACAATGCGTGAGGCGGAACAATTAATAGAAACTAAGTTTTCCGAGTTTTATGTGGGGCCTTATGTTATACTAAGGGTAACTAATAAGAGGGTATCTGTTTTTCCTGGAGCAGGAGGAGCGGGTAAAGTTATTCCTATTGTTAACTTAAACACTACCGTACTAGAAGCTTTGGCCTATGCCGGAGGTATAACGGATGACGGAAAAGCGTATCGCATAAAATTGGTGCGTAATGCTAAACCTAAACCCTTAGTGTATTTAATAGATTTATCAACCATAAATGGCTTGAAAGCAGGTAACACGGTGGTACAAGCTAATGATGTAATATATGTAGAGCCTCGCCCACGCTTTATTAGCAGAGCTATTGGGGAGTTAGCCCCTTACTTATCAGTGTTTTCATCTCTGATATTGATATATACTTATGCTAAATTACTGAAACCATAAACTATGATTGGTGGCGACTTACATGATAAAAACAGTAATATAAATCAGTACCAAGAGCGTATAACCAAATTTAGTAGTGAGTTTGAGTTAGGCTTGTTTTTGCATATT
>DATHOW010000275.1:0-6285 GCA_035484495.1 Bacteroidia bacterium
ATTACGGATGCTTTTTGTCGTTCTTTTTCAAAAGCTAAGCCAGATGCTATAATTGGCATAGAAAGCCGTGGTTTTTTGTTCGGCATGCTAATGGCAAGTTGGCTAAACATTCCGTTTATAATGGTGCGCAAGGCGGGTAAACTGCCCAGCAAAACTGTAAGTCATGCTTATGATTTAGAGTATGGGAGTGCTATTATAGAAGTTCACGACGATGTAATTAAAAAAGGTTGGAACATAGTAATACACGATGATTTGCTTGCTACAGGTGGCACAGCAGGAGCAGCGGCAGAAATTGTAAAAAAATGCGGAGCCAACATAGCAGGTTTTACTTTTGTAGTAGAGCTTGAGTTTTTAAAAGGAAAAGAAAAATTAATTAACTATTCAAATAATATACAATGTCTAGTACAGTACTAACCGAAAATGCAACAGGGATGAATTTTCATCTGTCTGAAAACCAAATTATGATTGCGGACATGATTCGCAAATTTGGTAAAGAACATATCACGCCTCACTTCATGGAGTGGGACGAATCTCAAGAATTTCCGATAGAAGTTTTTAAGAAATTAGGCGAACTTGGCTTAATGGGTGTTGTTGTGCCTACTGAATATGGTGGATCAGGTTTTGGGTATCACGAGTATGTTACCGCACTTATCGAAGTGTCTAAAATTTGTGGCTCTATTGGTTTATCAATGGCAGCACATAACTCGCTTTGTACTAACCATATTTTAATGTTTGGTAACGAAGCGCAAAAGAAAAAATATCTTCCAAAACTGGCAACAGCCGAGTGGATTGGTGCTTGGGGCTTAACCGAAACAGGTACGGGCTCTGATGCAGGTGGAATGAACACCGTTGCTGTAAAAGATGGCGACCATTTTATTATTAATGGTAGCAAAAACTTTATTACACACGCTATAAGCGGAAACGTGGCAGTAGTTATTGTACGTACGGGTAAAAAAGGTGATAGTCATGGTATGACAGCCTTTGTGATTGAAAAAGGAACACCTGGTTTTAAATCGGGTAAAAAGGAAAATAAATTAGGCATGCGTGCCAGCGAAACGGCTGAACTTATATTTGAAAACTGTAAAGTACATAAGGACCAAATGTTGGGTAAAGAAGGTGATGGTTTTGTACAGGCTATGAAAGTGTTGGATGGCGGCCGTATATCAATAGCAGCTTTATCTTGCGGCATTGCACGTGGTGCGTATGAAGCAGCACTTAAATACAGTAAAGAGCGTGAACAATTTGGAAAAGCAATTTCTCAGTTTCAGGGCATTGCCTTTAAATTAGCTGATATGGCAACAGATGTAGAGGTATCTGAATTACTTACGTACCGCGCAGCTGATATGAAACAACGCGGCGAAAAAGTTACTAAAGAAAGTGCTTATGCAAAATATTTTGCATCAGAAGCATCTGTTCGTGTATCTACTGAAGGTGTACAAATTTTCGGTGGCTATGGTTATACTAAAGATTTTCCAGCAGAAAAATACTACCGCGACAGCAAACTTTGCACTATTGGCGAGGGTACCAGTGAAATTCAAAAACTGGTTATTGCAAGAGAATTACTGAAGTAAGTTTATAAACTAAAAAAACCTAAAGCCGATTCTGTATAAGAATCGGCTTTTTTTATTATTTTAATCGTGTTAAACGTGCAAAATAAATGGTTAGTCTATTTTAATTGGGGAACAAAAATTTACGCTTTAGTTTTACATTATGTTTAAGTTAAATAATACTGTGAGGAGAAAATAGATGAAGAAAATTTTATACGTTTTTGTTTTATTAATTTCGTTTAACATAAAGGCTCGTCAGTTAGAAGAAACTGTAAAACCTGCTGAATCTTTCCAAAGTAACAGGATTAGCAACACCGATGTAAGTTTTCAGTTACCTCGCTATATTTTTACATACACTAACACGCGTGTAGTTGTAAAATTTAATAATCCTAATAGCCTTAAACTAGTAAGCAATAATTACGAACTTGATTTAATAGTAAACGGTACAAATCAAAAAGTAGTTTTTGATAATAATGGAATAGGCAATTTTTATTACACCTTTAAAAACGATAACGCTTTACAAGTTTTAATTGAAGACGTTAATTACAAGGTGCAGCCATCTGTAATTTCTATCTGGTATATAATCAGTCCTTTAGTGGCAGTGCTTTTGTTTTTTATGTATAGGGTTGTAATGATGAGAAAAAACAAAACACCTAAATTGATTGTTAAACGTAATTTAGAAACAGTAGTGCCGCAAACTAAATCATACGAATCAACCTTAAATGTTGTTAAAGTTAGAGAGTTAGAAGAAGAGGGGCGTTAAGCCATAAGGCTTTTATGTATCTTCATTATTTGCGGAATCAGTAAATCTTCTTCGTTATTTTCAAGCACCCAATCAGCTAATTTTATTTTTTCTTCCTCAGGTACTTGTTGTGTCATACGCTTATTTATTTCTGCTTCACTAAGTCCATCACGCAAAGCAACCCGTTGTTTTCGTAAACCTGTATTAGAAGTAACTACTAATAACTTATCTATCGATGAAAGCAATTTTGCTTCTACCAACAAGGCAGATTCTTTAATAATGTATTTTTGGTTGGCGTGCATTTCTGCAAACGCATCAGAGTCTTTTTTTACTTCAGTATGAATAATTGCATTTACTTGCTTCAGCAACTCGTTATCAGAAAATATTTTCTCGGAAATGTATTTTTTGTTTAAAGTTGTTTCATTTACATAAACTTCTTTACCCAGCAGTTTTTCTATTTCTTCTTTTATCTCGGGAACAAAATATAATTCTTTAGCACGCTCGTCGGAGTTATAAATTTTTATGCCAAGTGTTTCAAAAACCTTTGCTACGGTACTTTTGCCGCTACCTATGCCACCTGTTAAACCTACAATAATCATTTATGAGTTAAAGGTACAAATTAAAACAATTTACACCCCTTTTACTAAGGCACTTTTCAGTGCAGCTTTAATTTTAGCAGGAAATGTTTTTTCTACCGTGATTTTAGTGCAATCATGAAATGCGGCGAATTGCTTTACAGCCACACTTAAACTTGCCAGAAAATCATCTATATCATTAGGAGAATTTTCAATGTATAAACTCTTTATAATAAATTCTTTTTTCTGCCTGTCGGCCTTTGGGTCTAATCTTCCAACAAACGTGTTGTTGTATACAATAGGCAGACAGAAATAACCAAATTTTCTTTTATGCTCAGGCAAATAACATTCAACACCGTAATCAAAATCAAAAACCTGCTTTAAACGGTTGCGCATAATTACCGCATTGTCAAAAGGAGATAGCAGGCTTACCTGTGTTGCTTTGGGTTTAAACTTAAGTTCTAGTGTTTGAGGAAAAGCGTATTGTTTTTCTTTTACACCTTCTACCTGCAATTCAATCAGCAAGTTTTGTTGTATAAGTTGCTTTAATTTTTGCTGAACAGGGGACAACATGCCTTTTCTTAAATAAGCTATCTCTTTAGCTGAAGCAAAGCCATGAGCTCTTAATGTACTTTTAATCAGAAACTCGGCATACTCACTAATTGTTGGTTTAGTGATATCAATTCCTGATGGAAGCACACGCGCGGTTAAATCATATACTTTATGAAAAGCCTTGCGTTCGCTTATCATTAAACTGCCCTCCATAAATAAATTGCCAAGGGCAATTTTTGCGGGCTTCCAATCAAACCAACTTCCGTGCTGCTTTTCCGATTCAAAATCTTTTGCCTGTAAAGCACCCTCTGTTTTAATGCGGTCGAGCACATATTTCATCACCTTTTTATCTTTTTGAAACCAATGTGAACGCCCGCTAAGAAATTCTTCTTTACGAGGAAAAGTAAAACGGTAATCTTCCATTGGCAAGTAAGATGCCGCATGTGCCCAGTACTCAAATATGCTGCGTTCTTTTAATAGTTGGTCAAGGTGATTTTCCTTATAAGCGGCTGTGCGCGCATATAAAGTATGGTGGTGTGCCCGGGTAACAACTGCCAGCGTATCTAATTGCAGGTAACCTAAGTGTTTTATAGCCTTTAAAGCACCTGTTTTTCCCACCCCAAACGATGAGTTAGGGGTAAGTCCTTGGGCTTGCAGGGCTATATTTTTGGCCAGTTCTTTGCTTATTTTATGTTCGGTTGTTTTCAAGGCTGATTTAAACAAAATTAAGCATTGTTTGTCGCTTAAAACTCGGTAAAATCTATACTTTTGTAAAAAATTAAAATCATGTCAAAAGGAGTTTTTAAAGTGCCCACCCCATATAACGAACCCATTAAAAACTACGCTCCAAAAAGCGCAGAACGTGTAGAATTGCAAGCTATGCTAAAACACTTGCGTTCGCAAGAGTTAGATATCCCAATGTACATCGGCGGAAAAGAAGTTCGCAGCAATGATAAAATACGATTAGCACCTCCTCACGACCATAAACATACGCTTGGTCATTTTCATAAAAGCACTAAAGAGCATGTAAAACAAGCTATAGATGCAGCTTTAGCAGCTAAAGACCAATGGGCTAACCTTGGTTGGGAACATCGTGCAAGCATATTTTTAAAAGCGGCTGAGTTAATTGCTGGTCCTTACCGCGCTAAGCTAAATGCAGCAACTATGTTGGGACAAAGCAAAAATGCATTTCAAGCGGAGATTGATTCTGCTTGCGAGATAACCGATTTCCTGCGTTTCAATGTTCATTTTATGACCGAAATTTATAATGAGCAACCGATATCTGGTCCCGGAGTTTGGAACAGATTAGAGTGGCGCCCATTGGAAGGTTTTATATATGCATTAACTCCGTTTAACTTTACAGCCATTGCAGGTAACTTACCTACATCATGTGCTATGATGGGTAATGTGGTAGTTTGGAAACCAAGCAACACACAGGTTTATGCGGCAAATGTGTTAATGGAAATTTTTACCGAAGCAGGTGTACCGGCAGGAGTTATTAATTTAATTTACCCAAGCGGACCAGATGCAGCTGAAATTGTTTTTAATCATAAAGATTTTGCCGGTATACATTTTACAGGAAGTACCGAAGTATTTCAAAACATTTGGCAAACCATAGGCAACAACATTCATAAATACAAATCGTACCCACGCATTGTTGGCGAAACAGGTGGTAAAGATTTTATTTTAGCTCACAAATCTGCACACGCAAACCAAGTGTCTACGGCTATTAGCAGAGGTGCATTTGAATATCAAGGGCAAAAATGTTCTGCAGCATCTCGCGCCTACATTCCTTCTAATTTATGGAATGAGGTAAAAAGCTTATTAGTAGCCGATTTAAAATCAATGAAAATGGGCCCTACCGAAGATTTTACCAATTTTATTAATGCCGTTATTGACGAAAAAAGTTTTGATAAACTAACCAAATACATTGATGCCGCTAAGAAAGATAAAGATGCAGAAATTGTTGCCGGCGGTAATTATGATAAGAGCAAAGGTTACTTTATTGAACCTACTATTATTGTAACTAAAGACCCTAAGTACGTTACCATGTGCGAAGAGTTATTTGGCCCTGTGCTGACAATTTATGTTTACGATGAAAATAAATTTGAAGAAATGTGCGAAGTAGTTGATTCAACTTCTATTTATGCTTTAACCGGTGCTATACTTGCACAAGACCGTTACGCTATTGAACTGGCTACTAAAAAATTGGTAAACAGTGCAGGTAACTTCTATATCAACGATAAATGTACCGGTGCTGTAGTTGGTCAACAACCATTTGGTGGTGCGCGTGGTAGTGGTACAAACGATAAAGCAGGGGCAAAAATTAATTTATTACGTTGGGTAACCCCTCGTACAATTAAAGAAACTTTTGTTACTCCAACTGATTACCGTTATGCATTTTTACAGGCAGACTAATTTAGTCTATTGTAGCAATAACTTTTAACTCAATAGCAATAGGTGTGGGTAGGCAATTAATTTCAATAGTTGTTCTGCAAGGTGGGTTTTCTTTAAAATATTCTGCCCATAGTTTGTTGTATTTGGCAAAGTCATCTTTCATATTGGTAAGAAAAACAGTTACATCTACAATTTTATTCCAGCTGCTACCTGAGTCTTCTAAAATATATTTGATGTTGCGAAACACACTATGGCATTGTACTTCAATGTCGTAAGAAACAATTGCTCCTTTTTCATCTAACTCAACTCCAGGTATTTTTTTTGTGCCTCTTTCACGCGGACCAACCCCACTTAAGAATAATAAATTACCTACTCTTTTTGCGTGTGGATATAAGCCAACAGGCTCAGGTGCTTTAGATGAATCGATGCTTTTGTTTTCTGCGCTCATGTTACGTGTGTTGAATAGCAAATA
>DATHOW010000276.1:0-5873 GCA_035484495.1 Bacteroidia bacterium
GGTTTACAGGTTGTTCCAAACATTAGTCCGCAAAAAGCGTTTTTTGAGTTTCTATCTCAACGAAAATTTACGGCCACTTGTTGGTTACGCAGTATGGAGCAGTTAGATTATTTAGAAGAACCCGATATGTTTCATGATGTGTTTGCGCATGTGCCTCTACTAAGTAACCACGCCTATGTAAATTTCTTTAAAGGCATAAGCGATATTGCCTTAAAACACATTGATAACCCAAAAGCCATTGAGTTACTAGGCAAAATTTATTGGTTTACCATTGAGTTTGGTTTAATTAAAGAAAATAATCAATTAAAAATTTATGGTGCAGGCATTATTTCATCAAAAGGGGAAACAGAGTATTGTTTAAGCAACAAGGTTGTTCATCAGTTATTTGATGTACAAACAATTTTTAATGCTGATTTTAGAACTGATATATTACAGGAAAAATATTTTATCATTCATTCATTTGAGCAACTGTATAACTCATTACCCAAAATTGAATCTTTATTGAAACAAAACTTAGAGTTAGTTGCTGAAAATTAATTAAGAATATATAATTTTACTACTATGTGGATAGAAGAAAACAACCAGTTAAAACGCAACTTTCTGTTTAAAGATTTTAAAGCTGCTTTTACCTTTATGACAAAAGTGGCTGCAATTGCAGAGGAAATGAACCACCATCCAACGTGGACAAACGAGTATAATAAAGTTGATATTCGTTTATCTACCCATGACGCCGGTAACATTGTAACAGAAAAAGACCGTAAACTTGCCTTAGCCATAGATAAGGTGTTTGAAAAATAACAGCAACGAATTACTTTATACTAAAGTAAGTCGTTTGCTAAGTTAGCTAACTCGCTACGCTCTCCTTTTTGAAGGGTAACGTGTGCGTATAGTTTATTATCTTTTATTTTATCTATGATGTACGACAAGCCATTACTTTGAGCATCCAAGTAAGGTGTATCAATTTGATAAATGTCTCCGGTAAAAATTATTTTAGTGTTTTCTCCGGCACGCGTTATAATGGTTTTTACCTCGTGTGGCGTTAAGTTTTGCGCCTCATCTACAATAAAAAACACATTACTTAAACTACGCCCACGTATATAGGCAAGTGGGCAAACAATAATTTTTTCTTTCTCCACCATCTCCTCAATTTGTTTGTACTCTTTTTCTTTTTCGCCAAACAAACTCTTAATAAATTTTAAATTATCCCATAATGGTTCCATATATGGGTTTAGTTTTGATTTTATATCTCCGGGAAGATAACCTATGTCTTTATTGCTTAAAGGCACTATAGGACGTGCTATATATATTTGATGGAAATTACGACGTTGCTCTAAAGCACCAGCAATAGACAAAAGTGTTTTACCAGTACCGGCAACACCCTGTATAGAAACCAATTTAATATTAGGGTTTAAAATAGCATCAATAGCAAAAGCCTGTTCGGCATTTTTAGGAACTACATTAAATGCCACTGTTTTATTTACCCGACGTAACATTTTAGTTTCTTGCTCGTAAGCTGCCAATACTGATTTTTGTCCGTTTTTCAGAACAAAAAAATGATTCGCCATTGGGGTGTCTCTTTTCAGTGTACCCGAAACATCTACTTCGTTTTTTTGGTACAGCGTATCGATAGCATTAAGGGGTGCCTTCTCAACAGTTGTTATGCCCGTATAAAGCTCATCAACGTGTTTTATTTTTCCAGTTTCGTAATCTTCAGCAGTTAAGTTTAACGCCTTAGCTTTCAGCCTAAGGTTTATATCTTTTGAAATTAAAACAACTTTTTTGTCCGGATGGTCTTCAGCTACTTTTAAGGCGCAATTAAGTATTTTATGGTCAGCCTTACGCTCTCCAAAAACATACTCAGCATCAATGCCTTTTGCTTTTAATGCAAACTCTATTTTAAAGTTTCCGTGGGTTTTGCCGTTTATAGGAGTCCACGTCTGTAGAGAATGGTTACCCGAAAGTTTATCTATATACCTCGAAAATTCGCGTGCCGCAAAGTTTTTAGTGTCGTTACCTTTTTTAAACTGATCTAGCTCTTCTAAAACAGTAATTGGTATAACCACGTCATGCTCGGCAAAATGCTTTATAGCTGTGTGATCGTATATAATTACCGAAGTATCTAATACAAAAATCTTCTTTACTTTTACTTGCTTACTAACTGCTTTCTTAGCCATACCGTATTTTTTCTTAAAGCTATTTTTAATATATCAATATGCCAAATAAACCTTTTAATATTTTCAACAATGTTATGTTGAAGTTATTCCTTAAACGGTTTCCAAGTACTTTACTACTTGCTGCAGGTAAAAATCTAAGCCTTGCTGCGGGTTGGTGGCAATTAAAATGTCATGCAAAGGCTCGTTTTCAGGCAAGTGAATGCCAACTTTGCATTTTGCTTTTGAGGAAGCCGCAATAAATTGTAAAGGTGTTTTTCTATTAAGATTAATGTCTATCAACAAGTCCTTTTCATCTTCCATAAATGTTTTTATGTACGAGCTTTGTGGTTGATAGAAACTCTTCAACTCTTTTTTATTAAATAAATCAATATCTGTCTTTATGTACGAATAATTAGGAGTTATTTTTTCATCCACATAACCAATCGCATGGACATTCTTTGTGTATGCCTTTAATTGTTCAATAAATTTTTTAACTGTTTCAAAAGTATCGTTGTTAGTAGCATCAAACAATATACCTATTGTTTTTGCATCATTTAACTTAACAAACTCCTTATTGCGCGGCAAAGCACACAGTTTTTTTACTTGATAAGCGGCAATATATTTTATCACAAAATTCATCTACACAATCATTTTTAAAAATTCATCTTCAGTAACAATAGTAACACCAAGCTTCTCCGCCTTTTTTAATTTTTCAGGTCCCATGTTGTCTCCTGCCAATAAATAGTTTGTTTTACCCGAAATAGAACCTGTGTTTTTGCCGCCGTTTTTTTCAATCAAATCTTTCAACTCATCTCTGCTGTGTTTTTGAAACACGCCCGAGATTACAAATGTTTTTCCACCCAGTTTATCTGTGGTGCTTTGTAATTGCTCTTCACTCAACTCAAATTGCAAGCCATGTTTTTGTAATCGCCCCACCACACTTTTATTTTCAGCATTAGAAAAGTAAGCTGCAATACTTTTTGCAATCACACCTCCTACTTCATCAATATTTACCAACTCTTCTTCCGTAGCTTTTATCAAAGCATCGATATTTTTAACCTTTCTTGCAACCTTTTTTGCCGTAGTTTCCCCTACATGCCTGATGCCAATTCCATATAACACTCTTTCAAACGGAATTTGCTTTGATGCTTCAATTCCCTCTAATAAATTATTTACAGATTTTTCCGCCATCCTTTCTAAAGGAAGCAATTGGTCTTTTTTCAACTCATAAATATCAGCTATGTTATGTATGAGTTTTTCGTTAAATAACTGTTCTATTGTTTCACCACCCAAGCTATCAATATTCATAGCCTTACGGCTAACAAAATGCTCTATCTTTCCTTTTATTTGTGGGGCACATCTGTTTTCGTTTACGCAATAGTGGTTTGCTTCCTCTTCTCGTCTTTCAAGCAGAGAACCGCATTCAGGACAATGCGTAATATATTTTACAGCCTCAGCGTTAGCTTTTCTTTTTGATAAATCAACACCAACAATTTTAGGGATAATCTCTCCACCCTTTTCTACAAAAACATGGTCGCCAATGCGCACATCTAATTTTTCTATAATATCCGCATTATGTAGTGAGGCTCGTTTTACGGTGGTTCCTGCCAACAACACAGGTTTTAAATTAGCGACAGGAGTGATAGAGCCTGTGCGGCCAACCTGATAGGTGATTTCTTCTAAAATGGTGGGAACCCGTTCTGCTTTAAATTTATAGGCAATTGCCCAACGTGGCGATTTGGCTGTGAAACCAAGTTGCTGCTGTTGTACGTAATTATTTACTTTTATTACAATGCCATCTATATCAAAAGGTAAATCATTTCTTTTTTTGTCCCATTCATCAATAAAATTAAACACCTCATCAATATTTGAGCAAAGTTTTGTGTACGGAGAAATTTTAAAGCCCCAGGTTTTTGCTTTTTCTAAATTTTCATAGTGAGTTGCCGACGGAAGGTTATCTCCCATCATATAATATAAAAAGCAATCTAATTTGCGCTTAGCCACCACAGCCGAATCTTGCATTTTCATAGTGCCCGATGCTGCATTGCGTGGGTTTGCCAAAGGAGCATCTCCAATTTCTTCTCGTTCTTTGTTAATTTCGTTAAAAACATTTAATGGTAAGAAAATCTCGCCACGTATTTCAAAAAAATCAATGTAATCTCCTTTTAAGGCAAGCGGAATGCTACGAATTGTTTTTACATTGGTTGTTACATCATCGCCCTGCACCCCATCTCCACGAGTTACAGCCTGCGTAAGTTTTCCGTTCTCGTAGGTTAAACTAATAGATAAACCATCAAATTTTAATTCGCACACATATTCAACACCACTACTAAATAAATCGACTGTTGTAATGCCTAAGCCCTTTTTTACACGCTCATCAAAATCTTTTAAATCATCTTTACTATAACTATTGGCAAGCGATAGCATCGCATATTTATGTTTAACGGCCCTAAACTCTTTGGTAATTTGTCCACCCACCCGTTGGGAAGGCGAGTTAGGTAATATGAATTCCGGATGTTCTTTTTCGAGTCTAATTAGTTCTTCCAGCAGCATATCAAAATCATAATCGCTTATGGTCGGCTTATCCAACACATAATAATTATGGTTGTGTTGCTCAATTTCCTTTGAAATATGCTCTATACGTTGTTTAATTTTTTCGATATCCACAATCTAAATAACTAATTTTCAGCAAATTATATATGTTTTTTTGGAAAGCCAAATTTTTATATATTTGCCCTCGAATTTAACAAACAATTTAACAAAAATAAAAAATGAAAACATTAAAAACACTTTCTACCTTAGTATTTGCTGCGGGTATCCTTTTTACTTCATGTAAAAAGAAAGATAACACAACTCCAACCACTACTACACCTGCAAGTACAGATCCTTCTATCAGTTGGATTAGCAATTCTAGCGCTAGCACAGGTTGGACTTCGAGCGATGCAACTGTTACTGTTGGTTCTCCACTTCAAATAGGGTACACTGCAACAGCCAACGCAACTACGGGTACTAAATTAGACAGTATATTTTTAAATATCACACGTACAGATGTTACTCCACACATATCTGTTGTTTCTACAGCAACAACAGTAGTTAACTCACCTGCTTCTACAGCAACAGGTTCTTTTGCTATTGCTGCCGGCGTTATAACTACTGCGGGTGTGTATAATGTAACCTACAAAATTCACGACAAAAACGCTTATACCAATTCTATTTCGTTCAATGTTACCGTAGTTCCTAATATTGGTACTGCCGGTGCAGGTTCTGCTACCGCAGGTGGTTCAGCGAGTGCTACAGGAAGTTATATAAACTTAGAAAATGCTCTTATTTATACGCAATCTCAAGCTACTGGTACTCCTAGTGTTGTTGAATTGGTTTATAACGATGGTAAATTATATTCCCCAAAAGATAATTTAGAAACTTCTGCTACAATTAAAGCTGGCGGACAAACAACTATGTTACAAAAGTACACGGGCTCTGCGTCGTTTAGCGGCATTACAGCCCTTGATGTAGCAGCTTCTAACCCAACTGCAACCAACGCTTCAATAGCAGCAGGAGACATTTACTTCTTCTCTACTAATGGTAAAAAAGGGGTGTTTCAGGTAACTAGTAACTCAGCTTCTACAACTTCGTCTGATGCAGTAACTATTTATATCCAAATCCAACAATAATTTAAACTAATAATAAAAAGCTCTTTCATTAATTTGAAAGAGCTTTTTT
>DATHOW010000277.1:0-7194 GCA_035484495.1 Bacteroidia bacterium
ACATTTTTTACAATGTGTTGTAAGGAATATTTATTGCTTGGCCCATCTTTTGGACGACCCAAATGCGACATTAAAACTATACTACCACCATCTTTCAATATTTTTTTAAGGGTTGGTATAGCAGCGTTTATACGGGTTTCATCGGTTACTTCAAAAGCATCGTTTAAAGGCACGTTAAAATCAACGCGAATAACGGCACGCTTGTTTGCAAAATTTATTGAATCAACTGTTTTCATATTTTAATTAAAAAGATTTTCTATTTTTTTCCGGTACTGCC
This sequence comes from Bacteroidia bacterium, assembly GCA_035484495.1. Classification (GTDB taxonomy): domain Bacteria; phylum Bacteroidota; class Bacteroidia; order B-17B0; family Aurantibacillaceae; genus PALSA-968. The sequence goes on from DATHOW010000277.1 coordinate 278, forward strand.
AAAGCCCCCCTCACCACGTACACTTTCTTCAAGTGTTTCGACTGTTTTCCATTCCACATTTTCGTGTTTGGCAATAACCATTTGCGCAATGCGTTCGCCATCGTTTACCACAAAGGTTTCGTTAGATAAGTTGACTAAAATAACTTTTATCTCACCACGGTAATCGGCATCAATGGTGCCCGGCGAGTTTAAAACCGTCACACCATTTTTAAACGCTAAACCACTACGCGGACGAATTTGTGCTTCGTAACCGGCAGGCAATTCTATAAACAAAGCAGTTGGCACTAAGGCACGCTGCAGGGGTTTTAATTCAATGGGTTCGGTAAGTTCGGCGCGTAAATCCATGCCGGCACTTTGGTTGGTAGCGTAGCTTGGCAAAGCATGCTTACTTTTATTTACAATTTTAACTGATAGCATTTAGTTTTTTTAAGTTTGGCAGCTCGAATTTAATAAACAAGCCACAATAAATTACAAGCAATATATTATTTAAAAATAACTCTAGATACTTGTTTGCGTTTCCGTGCCATGCTAATGAAAGAAAATAGAAAAATAAAGCAAAGCCAAAAAAGAAAACAAAGCTGCGCAGGTTGTAATTTGTTTTGTAATATTTTTGTGATAGAAAATAAGATACCACCATCATACTGGCATACGATATAAGTGTTGCCCAAGCCGAAGCGGCATAACTGTATTTCGGAATAAAAACAAAATTAATAACCAGTGTAATGGTTGCCCCCAGTATGGTTATGTAGGCGCCAAATTTTGTTTGTCCGGTTAGTTTATACCAAACCGATAGGTTAAAGTAAATGCCCAAACATAAATTAGCCAACAATAAAATGGGCACTACAAACAAACCATCCCAATAATTTTTGCTTACAAAATATTTTATCCAACTCATGTTCATCATCGTTCCTAAAAACAAAAACGAACAAAAAATGACAAAATACTTCATTACCAAAGCATTTAATTTTCGGGAGTCTTCGCTTTTAGCATGATTAAAAAAGAAAGGTTCTGCCGCAAATTTAAAAGCCTGTATAAAAATGGTCATTAAGATGGATATTTTATAGCAGGCCCCATATACGCCAAGTTCATGCATGCCAATATCAGCAGGTAATAATTTTTCCAAAATAAGCCGGTCAAAGGTTTCATTAACCATGCCAGCTAAACCCACCACCAATAAAGGCAAGGCGTATTTTAGCATTTGCAGCCATAAATCTTTATCAAACGTATAAGTAAAGCCAAAAAATTCTTTGGTAAGTAGCAACAAACTAAATACGTTGGCTAGTAGGTTGGCTAAAAAAGCATAACCAATGCCAATTTGAGGGTTGTATAAACTACCTAATGATGAGGTGGTTTGATTGGCTAAATCACTCTCGTACGCATTTTTACAGAAGTGGATAAAGAAAACATTTACCCCAATATTTACTAAAATATTGGCAATTTTAATGGCGGCAAATTTTATAGCCTTTTGCTCGGCACGTAGGCGCGCAAATGGTACAGCCATAATAGCATCGGTGGCAATAATCAACACCATCCATTGTATAAAGTTTACATTGTTGGCAAAATTGAGTTCAACTGCTATAAAGCTTGAAGAAAACAAACCGAGTAGAAGAAACAGGGTGGTTGTACTTAATAAAGAAATAAGTGCTGTGCTATAAACAACATTTTTGTTTTCGTTTTTATTTAAGAAATTAAAAAAAGCAGTTTCCATGCCGTAAGTAAGAATTACGTTTAGGAAAGAGATGAAAGAATATATATAAGTGTTTATACCAAAATCTGCCGGGTTGGTAAACTTGTACGTAAAAAACGGAACCAGCAGGTAATTTAAAAACCTGGGCAAAATGGTACTTAAACCGTATACCGCAGTTTGTGAAGCTAATTTTTTTAACGGGTTTGCCAATGCTACAATTTGTACCCTCAAATGTAAGGCTTATTTCACAAGATAAAATTTTAGATACATTTGTATTTCAACACATTTTACCCATGAAAAATATTTTTACCGGGCTTGCTTTTTTCCTATTTTTTGTTTTGAGTCAAAACCGTTTACAAGCACAGTCCGATTCCATTGTTTATACTAACGGAACCAGGCAGGCTGCTAAAATTATAGAAGTAAATAAAAAAGTGGTAAGGTTTAAAAACCCAAAAGACACGCTTGGCCCAACTTTTAGCGTTAATATAAAAAACATTGAACGCTTTGTTTTAAAAGGAGATTGTATTGATTTAAAAACCCAGGGTTATTTAAATTGCGCTAAAGACCCCGCGTTTGGCGTAATTAAAAACGAAGATTTTACCAAAAACATTATTAGTATAGATGCACTTCAACTAACAAACTCACACATACAAGTATCGTATGAGCACATTTTTAAAAGCAGGGCCTATGGCGTGGTGGGCTATTTTAATCATGGGTTTTCAAACGGAACAGACTCGGCTACCTATGGTAGACTCGAGTGCAAAATAAATGGGGGCGCTTATTATAAAAATGATTATGCGGGTTTCGATTTTAAATTTTACCCCTATCTGCATAAAAAAACTACATTTTGGGTGGCCTTAGGCATAGAAAGTGGTATAGCATCAAATATGCTTATCGATTATCATTCTAAAACGGCGGCCTATCAATATGGAGCCATGTACTATACAGATTTAAGAAACCCTTTTGCTTATTACGAAACCCAATTATATATCGGATACCATGTTAGTAGCGGCTTTTTATATAGAATAAACAAGCATTTTATTTGTCAGGGAAATATTTCGTTAGGTGTAAGTCAATTTACTCAAGACCCCGACCCTGACCCTCTAGTTAAAAGTTCTAAGTATGCTTACTATATAAAAGCAAGTGCGGGTGTGCTTTTAGGTTATGCCTTCTAACTTATTTAGTCGCACTAATTTTATTGATGAGTGCTGTTGTTGAAAACCCCTGCGTAAGTTCAATAGTTACAACTTCTCCACCACTGGCTTTTAAAATATCATAGCCAACAATTTCTTCGACTTTATAATCAGCCCCTTTAACCAATACATCAGGTTGTATGGCTTTTATTAAATCGTAAGGGGTATCTTCATCAAACAACACAATGGCATCAACTATGCCTAAAGCAGCTAAAATAAATGCACGCGATTGTTCATTATTTATAGGTCTTTCGGGTGATTTGTTTTGGCGTTTTACTGATGCATCGCTGTTTAAACCTATAATAAGTTTGTGTCCTAAATCTTTAGCCTTGCATAAATAGTCTACATGACCTTGGTGCAAAATATCAAAGCATCCGTTAGTAAAAACAATTTTTCTGTTAAACATGCGCCAAGTGTTTGCACGTTGTGCAATCTCATGGCGAGATAAAATTTTATGCTTTAGTATCTCCTGGTAAGTCATCTGTATTACGGTTTAGTAAAGGTAAAAATAAAAAGCATAGTCCGCCAATGGCTATAATGGCAATAAACTGGGCTCCCCATACAATCCACGGAAAAGCAACCGCTATACCATTTGCCACGCTGTAATACAAAAGTATTTGTGTGCCAATTAGCTGATAAGCCCCTATACCACCCGGACTAACCATTACACCAATAGACGTAAACAACATAAATGCCAATGCGGGTCTAACACCTAGGGTTTTGGTTTCATCAAAACAAAACAGACAAACGTATAAGCTTAAAAAATACAGCACCCATATTAAAAGACTTTGCACAATAAACAAGCCTGGCTTCTCTAGGTCTTTTACCGATTTTAACCCATCGCCAAAACTTTTTAGTACGCCGCCAATTTTACCTGTAAAAAGCGATTTTATTTTATTTTTAAGTGCAAACAAAGCGCCCGCAAAAGCTAGCACCCCAACAACAATAATAACTAAGTACAAGGTGTTGTGTAACAAGCCACCAAACTTGACCGATAAAGGTTGAAACACATATAAATTGGTTAAGCCAATTAACTCGTTAAACTGCACGGCTAGTGTGATAAAAAACAATAGCAATAATAAAATCACATCTATAATACGCTCAGTAATTACGGTACCCAGCACAGCCGCATAAGGAATTTCCTCGTACTTAGATGCCACACCGCAACGGCTAAACTCACCTGCGCGAGGCACAGCGTAGTTTACCACGTAACCAATCATAACACCTGCAAACGAGTTTTTAAATGATATGTTATGCCCAATGGGTTTCATTAGCATATCCCAACGCCATGCACGTACCGCATGAGCTAAAATGCTGATAAGAGCCGAAATAATTACAATGGTATAATTAGCATTATTAAAAGATTCTTTAGTGGTTTCAACATCTTTATCGGGGATGTTGTGTATAGATAACCAAACTAAACCAATGCCAATACCGGCAAACAGAATAAGTTGTAGAGCTGATTTTACTTTAGGATTCAATATTATTTTTTTAAACGATTAGTGCTTGTATCCGGAAAAATAACCCAAGGGCTAAATGTTTTTGCTTTTTCAAAATCCATCATGGCGTATGAGATAATTATTACTACATCCCCTTCGGCTACTTTTAATGCCGCAGGACCATTCATACAAATAACGCCTGAGCCACGCTCGCCTTTAATAACGTAAGTAATTAAGCGTTCGCCGTTTCTTTTATTAAGCACGTGTACTTGCTCGTTTTCAATAAGGTTAGCAGCATCCATTAAATCTTCATCAATAGTAATGCTACCAATGTAATCTAACTCGGCTTGGGTAACCGTTACCAAATGTAATTTCGATTTTAAAACCTTGATTTCCATAAGCGGGCAAAGGTAAAAATTATTTGCAGGTTTTGGTAAAGTTAAACCTACTGTGTTTTGGCGTTTGTAAAAAATTCTTTCAAATAAAAAGGCTCAAAATAAGCTACATCCTCAAATTGTTTTTTTGTGAATTTAGTAAAGGCAAGCGTAGCCATATTTTTAGCCGAAGGAACAACATCATCTATAAAAACTGCATTTTTATTGGGTTGAAGCAACTGTTTTACCTTGAGCATTCCATCGCCAAAAAAATAAATAGTTTTGTTTAGGTTAAACATTTCGATAGATTTTTCATCTACCACCAAAGCGTTTACAGGTTTTATAGCTTCTAAGTTTTTATCATACACAGCGCAGTAAACCTCCATGCGGCGGGCATCTAACATAGGGCAGTACAAAGCATCTTCGTTTTTAGTATGTGCAATTGCATAAGCCATGCTTTGTAGCGTATCAATGCTTATTAGCGGAATTTGCAGGGCATAACACAAACCTTTTGCGGTGCTAACACCAATGCGTAAACCCGTATAACTGCCCGGACCTTTACTTATGGCAACTGCATTAATTTGTTTGATAGATAAATTGGCTTCCTTTAAAACATCTTGAATAAAAACGTGCAAATTTTCGGCATGAGAGAAACCATTGTTTATTTCCTTATAAGCTATAATTTTATCATCGGCCGTAACGCAAACCGAGCAAACAGTAGTGGCGGTTTCTATACAAAGTAGGTGGGTGGGCATGGCTAATTATCGTCTTGCAAAGATGGCAAAAACAAACAGACATAAAATAAGGTTCAGTAAAATAGTGATGGCCGCTAAACCATAATCGCCACGTTTAAAAAGTTCAAAGGTTTCGAAACTAAAGGTAGAAAAGGTTGATAAGCCCCCGCAAAAACCAACTAATAAAAATGGGCGATAGGCTTCCATAAAATTTTCTTTCTCGCCAAACCAAACCCAAACTAACACAAAAGCCACACAGGCCAACACATTGGCACATAAGGTTGCCCATGCCAAGCCAACTAATTGCCAGCGTACAAATAAAAGCGAAAAAGCAAAGCGTAAAACACTGCCAATGCCACCCCCAATAAAAACGTAAAGCCAGTTCATATTCTTATAATTACTTTTCTAATGGGTATTTTGTTAAGCAGTTGATAACATTCAGAAATTCCATTTGGTTTGCAGGAGTGAAATTTCTTTCGACATAACTATCGGTTGTCCACACCCTCATTGTTTGAATTTTCTTTGTTCTAAGTTGACTAAGGCCGTCTCCATGGTCTTCATCAAATGGTGATTGAAAATTAATTGTGGACTCTCCTTTGCAATTATAATCACCAATATTTTTCATTTCTAATTTACTATCATCGGTAAAAAGAATATTTATTGTAGCATCTTTATCTATACAACTGCCAGCCCCTACTGCTTGAATAAATAAATAAAGATAATTATTGCCATCGCTTCTCATCATAAAGATTCCAAACCCTTTTTTACCCCCATCTGTTGATACAATCAAATTCTTTTTTGCTGCCGTCGTTATATCTCCAGTAACTTTGTCTGTCGTTGTAGCAATCCATTTATGACAATCTGTAGAATTAGTATTTGCTTTTGTAGTATCTCTTTTAATTACTTCATATTTCCAAGTACCATTCTGTAATAGAATTACACTTTTTCCACTTTCAGTAATGGCTTTTTGGTTTTGTGCCATAGATTGATTCGCTATGCTTACAATTGCGATAAAAAGTAGAAATAATTTATTCATAAAAAACAAATGTAATCTTTAATAAAGCTTCTGATAAGTCTGCCACCAACGGTCGGGTATCTCATCTTTGCAGGCAACTTCATAATCTTTGTATGAGCAGGGTATAAGGGTGTGCCTTTCAAACTTTAAATTTTTGTCGGGTGGGTAAGGCACTTCCATCCACCAGCGGTCGCTTTTATTGCTTTTGTAAAAGTTTATTTCATATTTATTTTCCTGTAAAAACACATGAAAACGGGTGTAATCGGGGCTATTTCTCGACGGGAAATCCTTTTTGCGGTTATAAAACCCATCCATAAAGCACCAAATCATTTGTGCTGCTAAGGATGCCGTTTTACCCTGTGCATCATAGGCGGGGTTAATTTCATAAACCCCTACCGAGGTAAGTTTATCGTTCATGCCCGCATAGCGCATCATTTGGCAGGCCTCTTCGGCGTAAAAACCATTTGGTTGGGCT
>DATHOW010000278.1:0-17360 GCA_035484495.1 Bacteroidia bacterium
GCTGGGTGCTTGTTTAGATGTACTTGAATATGAAACTGTATCGTTTGAAGGAATAGACGTAAAAGAAATGCCTGTACCATTGCAGTCATTAATAAAATCCGACAAGGTTATTCTTTCTCCCCACATTGCAGGTTGGACAAAAGAATCGAATATTAAACTGGCTGAGTTTTTAGCCGAAAAAATTATCGCAATTTTAAAGTAATTTTATTAGCGCTATGTTACAGGATTGAAAACTCTTCGGAGTGAGTAAAAGATTAAAATATCAAGTTAGAATTTGTTGGCTGTAAAACCAAGCCGCTTTGCTGAAACAATTTTCCCCAAGTGCATTTGTCGTACTTTTCGTGAAGTTTACTTTGTTCACACATCAATATTGCATCACGACCTTCATATGTTAGTTTATACGTGTAACCATTTATTCGGTATACTAAAATGCCTGCACCCATAATATAAGGCAAATAATGAAACTCTAACAATTCAAACGGAACTTTATCCTTTAATTTATTTTCGAAGTCTATTTTAAATTCTTGAAAGTTCATGATTTGATTTTGGTTATATATTTAAAAACTTTATTTATTAGATTTCTCAGTTATGTCTCCTTCGAAATAACAAAAGGATTTTACTACTTAATCACATCAAACACAAAATCTTTCTTTAGTAAAAAATCTATGCTGCGTGGTAAAGCATATTCTAAATTTTTTAATGCCTTTACGTTGTCATGAAAAACAATTACCGAGCCGCTTTTAGTTGCATCAATTACATTTCTAAAACAAATTTCGGGTAATACTTTTTTATCGTAATCGTAACTCAGCACATCCCACATAATTATTTTGTACTTTCTCTTAAGCTCATTTGCTTGCGATGCGCGCAACCTGCCATAAGGCGGGCGAAACAATTTTGATTTATAAACCTTTTGGCAAGCCTCTACATTTTCAAAATAATCTTCGTTTTTAGTGCGCCATCCACTAATATGGTTAAATGTATGGTTACCAATAACGTGGTTTCGTTTCAGCATTTCCTTAACCAAGTCGGGGTGCTTCTGCATGTTTTCTCCCACACAAAAAAATGTAGCGGGTACTTTATATGCATCAAGTGTTTTTAAAATAACGGGCAACACTTCCGGTGTTGGCCCGTCATCAAAGGTTAGGTAAATTTTATTCTGTCTGTTGGGCAAGTTCCAAAAGCACTGCGGCAATAAGCTTTGCAGCAATTTAGGTGGACGAGCCGGCAAGCGCATTACCTCTGTATTTGTTCTTTATAACCCGGCATTTCTTCTTGCGGAATAACAGCAGGTAAACGTTGCTCAAAGTTTTTGCCCATAGCGCTTTCTTTGTAGTTATAACTTAAACTTACTAATGCCATCATTAATTGGCGTGCACGGTTTATTTCTGAACCATAAGCAGCTTTATGTATGCCGGGTAGTTTGTTATAAAAACGTAAGTCGGCTTCAAACATGGTAAATAGTTTTTCAGCAATGTCTTTTGCTTTTTTATTCTCACCCGATTCAAAGTAAGCCAAGCAAATAGAATACATAGTAGCATCATAAGGAATAATAGCTTCAGGCATTTCGGCTTGGGCTTTATCTAACACTTTAACTGCCTTATCTTTTTTGCCTTCTTTAATTAATTGCGAAGCTAAGCCGCCAATTTGTATGCGCATATTAGATGCAAAACGCATAGAATTCTCATCTAAATAAACACCCGGGTTGCTCATGCCGCCCCATTGGAATTTAGTCATAATGTTGTTATACATAATGTCTGAATTAATGCGAGCACCATTTTGCATTTCTTCTTTGGTAGATTTAATTGGTGTTAAGCGATACGCTAAACCTTCTAACTGTAAGTAATCTTCTAAACCAATATAAGCTTCTCTGCCTGTTGTAACAGCAAAATAAATTGGTCTGTCCCAATTAAAGCCGGCTAATAAATCTAATACCATTAAATCATTTTTAGTGATGTAGTTGCGTTTCAGTTGCCAATCGATGTTTTTTACCATGCGGTTTTCTAAACCTTTAGATACTGTACCGTTTTGAATTACTTTAACCGAATCAACCGGTAAGCTAAATTTATTACTTGGTAAAATATCAATATAATCGCCGCCCATATTGTATTTATTCTCCGGGTTATCACTGGCAACGTAATCCATTAATTCTTTCAAGTTAACATAACCAATATTTTTATCCATAAAATAAACGATGTCGCGTTTGCTCGCTTCATATTTATCCGGAGTCATGCTGGCTGTAAATGGCAATGCTTTAGAGTCATAAGCAGCTCTACGGCATTGGTTAATGTACCAATCAGTTTGAAACAGACTTAAGTTAACCACACGTATATCTGTACGAATGCCTTCTACCTCTTGCGCGTACCAAAGTGGGAAAGTATCATTATCTCCGTTAGTAAATAGCACAGCATTTGGCGCACACGAGTTTAAATAGTTAATAGCAAAATCTCTCGACATATATCTATGCGAACGGTTATGGTCATCCCAACCATCGGCAGCCATTAAAGCAGGTGCCACTAAACTTACTGCGGTGGCAACTATGGCCGCATTTTTAGCGTTCATTCGTTTAACCAAAAATTCATATAAAAATAAAACACCTAAACCTATCCAAATAGAATACGCATAGAACGAGGCGGCGTACGCATAATCACGCTCACGTGGCTGATATGGATATTGATTTAAATAAATTGTAATGGCAAGTCCTGTAAAGAAAAACAAACACAATACTACAAAACCATCTTTCAAGCCTTTTTTGTATTGAAACCATATACCCAATAAACCTAAAATAAAAGGTAAGCCATAAAATTTATTAGTGGCCTTATTGTTTTTTACGTTGCTTGGTACTGTTGTTAAATCAGCATCTAAACGTGCGTTATCAAAGGCTTGTATACCGGTTATCCAGTTGCCCTCGGTTGGGTTATTGTTTAAACCTTGTACATCATTTTGTTTGCCTATAAAGTTCCAGGCAAAATAACGCAGGTACATATACCCAAGTTGGTATCTTCTAAAGTAAGTTAAGTTTTCGCCAAAGGTTGGCACATAAACTGTTTTTGTTTCGCCGTTGTTATCAACCAATTGTTTTGGTTTACCTTTTATATCGCCCCAATATCTGTAAGCTGCTTCGTGCTGACTTTGGCTGCTCCACATACGCGGAAACACCGTACAAAAATCATCTTCATAAACCGGCACTGAATTTTTGCGGTCATCTAAAATAACATACTTTTTACCTTTTTCATCTTTACCATAAATAGGTGTTCCGTCTTTAAACTCGCTACGTGGCTTAGTTGGTGCGTTATAATATTGTCCGTATGCAATTGGCCAATCTCCATATTGTTCACGATTTAAATACGAAAGCATATTTAAAGCATTCTCTGGATTATTTTCATCCATTGGTGTATTTGCTTGCGAACGAATTACAAGTACAAAGAAAGATGAATAACCAATCATCATCACCGCAAAACTTAATGCAACTCCATTTAAAATAGCATGCCTGTTTTTAAGGAAATGAACAGCATAAACCATTCCACCTAATAAAACTAAACGAGATATCATGCCACCACCACTTTGTGCTGAGGCAGATGCCAACACAGCAAATGCAATAGCTAAACCAAAGGTTAGTTTATAATAAACTTCTTTTTTATTAAGCGAATAAACAATAGCCGATGTAATTAACCCAATAAGAATTACAAAGTACAACATGGTACCCGTATTAAATGGCATGCCAAGTTTGTTGATGAAAAACAATTCGTAATCGGCAGAAAGTTTAACCACACCAGGAATAATGCCACCTTGTATGCCACCTAATAAAACTACCGAAATAAGTCCGGCAATGGTAAAACCTTTCCAGCTGAATTTATATTTTTTGAAATAATAAATAAAGCAGATAGAAGGAATAACCAATAAGTTAAGTAAATGGACACCAACCGATAAACCTGTTAAATAAGCAATTAAAATTAACCAACGCATAGATGATGGCTCGTCGGCTTCTTCTTCCCATTTTAAAATAGCCCAAAAAACGGCAGCCGTAAATAAACTACTCATTGCATAAACCTCGCCTTCAACCGCCGAAAACCAAAACGAATCAGAAAATGTATAAGCCAAAGCACCAATAGCCCCACTTCCTAAAATAGCCCACATTTTACCATTGTCAAGTTCAGTGCCTTGAGGAGCTAACATTTTTTTAGCTAAACGAGTTATTGTCCAAAACAAAAACAAAATAGTAAACGAGCTACATAGTGCACTCATTACGTTAATCATCATAGCGGCTTTAGCCGGGTCTCCAAAAGAGAACATAGAGAAGAAGCGCGCGATTAATAAAAAGAAAGGTGCTCCCGGCGGGTGACCAACCTCTAGTTTATACGAACAAGCAATGTACTCGCCACAATCCCAAAAGCTGGCGGTGGGCTCAATGGTTGAACAGTATGTAAAAGTTGCAATGGCACAAATTAGCCACCCTACTATGTTGTTTAATTTTTTATAATTCATATTTACGTTTAATGAGTGGCGAATTTAGTAAAAAAGCCTTAAAGCTCACAAATTAAGAAAGCCCCCTTTTTACTTAGTTAGTAACGATAAATTGTTAGAATTATTTTATGAGAAATGCTTCTAATAAATGGAAAAGTAAAAACAATTAGTTAAACTTTATACCCAGTGTTGCAGTTATGTAAAGTGTAGAATAATTTATGTTAGATGGTTGCACATACATGGGGTCTATAACATAATACTTGTCTGCCCATCTGGTATAAATAAAACCTAAATCTAAGTACACGTTGTGTGTGCCTCTAAATCCAACTCCACCCGAAAAAGAGTTTCGTACAAACTTACCACTAAGCACATCGCCAAAAGGTGATCCATAGCTGCCAAAACCGGCGCGTAAAACAACAGGTCTAACATTTAATTCTATTCCGGCTTTTATATTAGCGGTACCTTTATATTTTTGTCGTATGGTTGCGTTTGCATCAAAAAAATCTATGTTGTTAGGGTATCTGGCCGTAGCATAATCTACATACTCGCCATCTACACTAAAAGCCAATAGTTTTTTAAATACATAAGAAACACTTGCGCCCCCACGAGCAGGTGTGTGAAATTTATAAGCATATGTACCCGATGGGGATGAAATGCTTCCGTTATACTGACTATAACTACCATCATACGTAGCGTTTAACGTGTTTTGATAATTATCATTTAGTTTGTAATCAGTTGGGGTTTGCCCATAAACCCCAACTTTAACACCCGAATTAAAACGATAGATGCCACCAATTTTTGCGTTTATACCAACACCCGATGTAACTACATTTTCTTGAAAAGATAACGTGCTAAAATAACTATCCATATTTTTATAATCAGACTCAGTTAGTGTTGATTGATAATTATATTTTACAAAAGGCACCCCAATTGAACCTCCAAAATAAAATCTATCATGAAAGCTGTGCGCTAATGCTAAACCAAGTTCGCCCACACGCCCCGAAGATTGGATTGTTTTAGTTTGCTGAAACATGGTGTTGGGTGGGTCGTAAACAGCTAAAGGTGCGTAATGTGTACCGGTGCTATCAAATGCCATAGTATTTGAATTGGTGTAGGGTGTAATCAAGCCCTGTTGATAAAACAAGCCTTCGTTAAACTGATCGAGATTAGTTGTTGAATTACCATTAGCTCTGCCTGCCATATCACTTGTAATAGAGCTTGCCGCAGGCACTATACCACTTATGGTAGTGTGGTAATTAAAATCAACAACCCTATTAAAATCTATGCAAAAAGCCCATCTATCGGGAATTGATTGTGTTGGTTTTGGTTGTTGAGTTTGAGTTGGTTTATTGCTACCCGGACCATATCGGTCGCCATTATAGGGTTGATAACCATTGTTGGTTTGCATGCTCATTGGTTTTTGATCCCAAGCAGCCACTAAACCTAAGTTAGAAAGGCTTAATTTGGTTGAAAAATCAGATGAACTGGTGCCGTAATGTGCTGCATCGGCTGCCTGAAACTGAAGTCCGGGTGTAACCACAAGTTCCCCTTTTCTATACATGGCTATACCTGCCGGATTAAAATTAATGCAAGAAACATTTGCGCCAAGTGAGCCAAAAGCCCCTCCCATAGCCATAAAACGAGCATCGCCATAAGACGATGTTTGCGAGTAACGCATTGCATCTATATCATTTTGTGCAAAAGATAGGCTGCTTACAAGTATAGCAACCAATGCTAAAAGTTTCTTTATCATAATTTTTTTTGAAAAATAATTTGCTTAGCGTCTTCCACCAACGTGTCCGCCACCGCCTCCACCACCACCAACGTGTCCACCGCCACCGCCGCCACCAAAACCACCTCCGCTGTTACCACCCCAACTACTACGTGTTGGAGTAGAGAAGTTAGAGCTGGGTTCGTTAAAACTGTTTGATGGACGAGGAGTGTTAGCGTTATTTTCGTTACCATTGTTGCCACCGCCGGTAAACCACCTAGTTTGTCTTTGCGGGGGTGTAACTTGTTGGGCGCTTTCAACAGGTCTGCTCGAATTTTGATAGCTGTTATTTACGTTTTGATTTTGGTTATATACATTTCTAGGATTTGAATTTGGTTGAAATCCATTAGCAGGCACCCCACCATTATTTACCGATTGATATTGTGGATTAAATCTGGTTGGTGCTTTTGCTTCAACCATTTTTATCATGTTTTCTTTTGGTATAGAAACTTGGTTGAATCGTTCTATGTTAGCAGGAGATGCGGCTACCACGGGGTTCGAAAAATGAGGTGTGTTTGTTACAGGTGCTTCTTCGCGCGAACCTCTTGGACCTACCGAAGGCATAGCACTATTACTACCTGTGCTTGCTTTACGCGGACCATTATAAGTAGCAGTACCGGCACTACTATTATAATCGTAAGGATTGTAATATCCGCCAGTGCTCATAGTGCTATACGGATTATAACCGCCGTAACCACCCATGCCATAACCCATTCCGTATCCCATACCATAAGGATTGTAACCCATGCCGTAAGGATTATATCCCATAGAACCATAATAACCAGACATACCGTATGGGTTGTAGCCCATGCCATAAGGACTGTAGCCCATTGAACCATAACCCATTCCCATTCCGTAACCCGAGTTAAACGGATTATATCCCATGCCATAACCACTGCTAACACCAATACTTAAACCACTACCGTAACCGCCACCATACATATTGTTGCCATACATGCTGTTGTAACCCATCATACTGCCATAGCTACTACCCATGCCATAATTATTATATGAGTTGTACATATTGCTTGGGTAATTATTGTAAATACTGTTACCGTATTGGCTTGGATTGCCTGTGTACGAATATTGGTTGGTGTAATAACTATCATAATAACCTGTTCCGTATATCGGGTTTTGAAAGCGACTTACACGTGCTGCATAAGCGTTATCGTAATAATCGTCGTAATTAAAATTAGGGTCTTTATAGTTAGGATTCAAACTATCAGCATGTGTTGCGGCAATTTTACCCGCATTAGAATTGTATTGCTGTCTGTTGTTATTGTATTGCTGTGCATTATTATTTTGCGCAACAGCAGGGTTTTGTGGTGTACTTGCTACCGGGCGTGGGTCTTTAGAAGGGTTGTAATATACATCATCATTGCTGTTAGCAGCAAGATTATCAAAACGAGCTTTGCAACTTATCAGTGTTATACAAAAACATCCGATAAATAATATGCTTAATTTTTTCATGGCTTCTAAATGTTTAAATCCTATTTTTGTGCAGTAGGATTTTCTACGATAAAGTTACAAAAACTATTCCAAACTGGGGGGATTTAACAGAATTTATGAGCAAAGAACTAGTAACACGCGCCGAAGATTTTAGTAAGTGGTATAACGATTTAGTTGCCAAAGCCGATTTAGCAGAGCATAGCGCTGTTAGAGGTTGCATGGTTATTAAACCAAACGGTTATGCTATTTGGGAAAAAATGCAACAAGCATTAGATAAAATGTTTAAAGATACCGGACACGTAAATGCTTACTTCCCCTTATTTATACCAAAATCTTTTTTCAGTAAAGAAGCTAGCCACGTGGATGGCTTTGCTAAAGAGTGTGCTGTTGTTACACATTATCGTTTAAAAAATGTTGATGGCGAAATTGTTGTTGACCCCGATGCTAAATTGGAAGAAGAATTAATTGTTCGTCCAACATCCGAAACTATTATTTGGAACACATATCGTGGTTGGATACAATCATACAGAGATTTACCGCTGCTAATTAACCAATGGGCAAACGTAGTACGCTGGGAAATGCGCACACGTTTATTTTTACGTACCGCCGAATTTCTTTGGCAAGAAGGGCACACAGCCCATGCTACTGCACAAGAAGCGGTTGAGGAAACCGAACGCATGCTTAATATATATGCCGATTTTGTGGAAAATTTTATGGCTGTGCCGGTTGTAAAAGGAGTGAAAACCCCTAATGAACGTTTTGCCGGAGCGCTTGATACATATTGTATTGAGGCTATGCTGCAAGATGGTAAAGCTTTACAAGCAGGTACGTCACACTTTTTGGGACAAAATTTTGCCAAAGCATTCGATGTAAAATTTACCAATAAAGAAGGTGTTTTAGATTACGTGTGGGCAACATCCTGGGGTGTTTCAACCCGTTTAATGGGCGCACTTATTATGTCGCATAGCGATGATAAGGGGCTTGTAGTTCCCCCAAAATTGGCACCTACTCAGGTAGTTATTGTGCCAATTTATAAAGGTGAAGAAGGCTTGGCTAAACTAAACGAAACGGTAGCACACATCAAACAAAAATTAGAAGCCAAAGGCATTTCTGTTAAATATGACAACCGCGATACGCAGCGTCCGGGTTGGAAATTTGCAGAGTACGAAATGAAGGGTATTCCGGTTAGAATTGCCATTGGCGAACGCGATTTACAAAGTGGAACTGTTGAGGTGGCTCGCCGCGATAATCTTACGAAAGAAGTAATGGCCATAGAGGGCATTGAACATAATATCGAAAATTTATTGAAAGACATACAGGATAATCTGTATAAAAAAGCACTTGCTCGTCGTGAGGAAAGCACGCAGCAGGTGGACACCTACGATGAGTTTAAAAAAGCGCTATTAAAAGGTGGCTTTATTTACGCACATTGGGATGGCACACCTGAAACTGAACAAAAAATTAAAGAAGAAACCAAGGCTACTATACGTTGTATCCCTTTAAACAATAAAAAGGAAGCAGGTACGTGTATATATAGTGGCAAAGCTTCTGAACAACGCGTTTTATTTGCTATTGCTTACTAAGTACTGCCCATTTAAAAACAAAAAACATGGCTGATAACCAAAGAGAACAAATTATAAAAATGCTTCGCGAAAAATCAGTCATGAAGCAGGATGTGTACAAAAACGCGCACAACACGTTCGATGCGTTAAAAAATGTAATTAAAAGCGTTTCCGAAGATTTAAGAGCAGAAGCGCAAAAAATTGATAAACGTATTTCGGTTGAGTTTCGTTTTCCCAGCGACCACGAAATTGAGCTAAAAGTTGCCGGCGATATGCTTGTTTTTTATATGCACAGCAATGTTTTTGAGTTTGATAAAGCCCACCCCATGTTTAAAACGGGTTATATTAAGCAAAACGAGCTTAACTCCTATAGCGGCATTATATATGTATATAACTTTTTGGCCGATAGCTTTAAGTACAACCGTCTGCAAGACTTAGGCTACCTTATATCGCGGATATTTATAAACCGCGAAAACCGCTTCTTTGTGGAAGCAAAACCACCCTTAGGCTACAAATACAGCAATTTTTCGGATACTGAAATGTCGACCGAAACCCTAAAAGAAATTGTGTACGATTTAATATCCTATGCCATTAGTTTTGACCTCTATACCCCTCCTGCTGAGCATGTTAGAGAGATATCGTTAAACGAAATTATTGAACGTGTACAAAGCGATAAGCTTAAAACGGGTAAACGTTTGGGTTTTAAGTCGCAAACCGACGGAAACATAGGCGATGAAATTGCTTGGTAATTTTTTTGGCGGATATAAAAAAAAATGTACATTTGCGCTCCATTAAAAATGGCCCGTTCGTCTAGGGGTTAGGACGCGTCCCTTTCACGGACGAAACACGAGTTCGATTCTCGTACGGGCTACATAGGTCGGTGTTTCAAGGCATCGACCTTTTTTTATGCCCTATTTTCGGGGGTTTCAGAGGAGGTAAGATTTTAGAAAATCCTAAAAAAGGGTAAAAATTGGCTGAAATTAACCCCTATACTAACCCCCGTAGGAATGGTTGGAAAGCTTGATTTTATTGATTTTTAGGTTTTCGGACGGCTTAAAATTAACCCCTCTCGGTATTTTAGATAAAATGGCTGTAAGGCTTAGCAGGTAAGAGATAGGGAGGTTTTAGAGAAAGAGAGTTGAATTTAGGGGGGGTAGAATAGGGATTTAGAAAGTTTGGTGGTTGATAAATATAGTCTCATTTTGCGACTATATCTTTATTAAAGTTATTAAAAAAATCTACTTATTACTTTATTAAGTTACCCTTCTCATCATATCGTTTCACCTCGCCTTTTTTTCCATCGGTAAATAGAGTTTCCTTTTTTAATTTACCGCTTGGATAATATTCTTTCCATACCCCATGCATTTCATTATTAGTCCAAGGGTTTTCTGAAATTAATTTATCGTTCTCATAATAATATTTTTCTACTCCATTAATTTCACCATTGCTATAAGGGGTTTCCCTGTACAATTTACCGCTCTTGTAATAATTTTTCTCCACTCCATTTTGTTTGCCATTAGTATAAGGTGTTTCTGTAAATAATTTACCGTTCTCATAATAATATTTTTTTATTTCATTTATTTCGCCATCGGTATAAGGGGTTTCCTTATGTAATTTACCGCTCTTTAAATAATATTTGAACATACCGTTTTCTTGACCATTAGTATAAGGGGTTTCGGTTTTTAATTTGCCGCCCCTATAATAGGTTTTATATATTGAATCACGTTGCGCCTGTGCATTCAGGCAAAATGCTAAAACTAAAAGTATAATTGTGTATTTCATTTCTATCCTATTCCATTATTTATCTCTTTTCCCAAAGTAAAGCCCTATTGGAAAAAATAAAAGTATAGAAAATCCGAATGCTAAAAGTTCAAATATAAATAATAACCAATCGAAACCAACTAATGACGATAACATCCAGTTGAAAGTATAAGGAATAAAAAGATAAACTAAAAACTATCATCAGAAATAGTAAAGTTAGCAGCTAAATTGTATCGTTTATCCAAATAGATAATCTTATATCTTTAGTATTATCATATAAAAACTAAAGTGAGTAAAGAGTTTTTTCTCTCGTTTGGGTTTATTTCTTAAATATAGTAGGGTGATTTTTTTTAAATGTATGTGGCGAGTAAACAGTTTTTTGCATTACGCTTACGATTATGTTATTTTTTATGACAAACGCGGTAGGGGCATAAAATATTACACCCTTTAATGAATCATAAGGAACAGTTACAATATTAAAATTAGGGTTAAAATTAATTAGGTATTCTTTTTCTGTTGCTTTATTTCCAACGGCTACACCTATTACTCTATCTACTGTTTTTGTAGTTAAATAGGCTTTTATGTTTTCGGTTGCGTCCCAACAATGAGGACAGTTATAACTAAAAACAAATACAATGTAAGTAGAGTCAGGCGAAGTTTTAATATACTGAGCTAGTGGCGTATTTTCTATTTTTTGATTTTCTAAAGGTGTTTTTGTTATAAGTGACTCACTCATTGTATATCCTGTCAAGGATAGTGATAAAGCAGTTATAGAAAATATGATTATTTTCTTCCATTTAACTAGTGTTAATTGCTGTTTATCAGAATAAATAAAAATGATTAAACACATTATACTAAGTATTCCGTTTCTGATAAAAGAAGTTGCAGGTGAACTACGTAATATACTGATTTCACCAAAGCAACCGCAATCATCAACGCTTTTAAAAAAATGAGCATATCCAAAAGATACAGTAAACAAAATAATTACTATTAGGCTATATAAAGAATATTTTTTTGGATTAATTAAAAATAGCATAAGAAAACCTAAAAGAATTTCAGCAACACAAATTAATGGAGCTAAATAAGAAACATACCCTAGTCCGTATGAACTCAGTGTATCAGTAAAACCAATAGTATTTACTGCTTTTCCAAAACCGGACAGAATAAAAAACAGCCCAACAATAACTGATAAGGTTGCGATAAAATATTTATTTTTCATATAATAGATTTTTCTTGTTATTCAAATAAGTTTTAAAAGTGTTGTATAATAAGTTGCCTAAGAAAAAGTAAAATATAAACGGAATGCTGTTTTTTAGTAATTTTTCAAAAAAATTAACTTCAAAGAAATAATGAATATTCTTAATGTTTATCAAACATTTAATAATTTTCATTGGGAAGTATATTATTGCTTGCTTATCACTTACTAACGCGAAAAACAAAAATAATCCGATTGAAAAATAACTAATGAGTGCATAAAAGGACAACATAATTTCTTTCGTTGAAAATCGCTTGAGTTTTTTGATATTTAGGGCATCTTTCATAAATTGAGTTGATTGCGAACGAAGATTAGTAACATTTGTAAGGTCTGATAAAATCCAATAGCCATCGTACTTTAAAAAGGGATTTAGATTGATTGCAATGTGTATCAATATGGCAATATTCACATAATATAAAAGTGGATTATGAAAAAATAAAAATAAAAGCCCTAAAAAAGTTGCCACAATAAATTCGATATAAATTCCGGCAAGGTTTACAATTATTCTTTCTTGTTTGCAAAGTTTCCAAGTATCTGAAACATCGGCAAAGAACACAGGTGATAAAAGATAAAAACCAAACCCTATACCTTTATGCTTTGCTCCGAATTTATTGCAAGCTGCTGTATGACCAAGTTCATGCAATATTAAAATAGTGAAGGAAAAAATTGTGAACAAAAAAATATTTGTTACGTTTAATGGAGCATT
This sequence comes from Bacteroidia bacterium, assembly GCA_035484495.1. Classification (GTDB taxonomy): domain Bacteria; phylum Bacteroidota; class Bacteroidia; order B-17B0; family Aurantibacillaceae; genus PALSA-968. The sequence continues at coordinate 12,966 of DATHOW010000278.1, forward strand.
CCCTAATATTTTTCCCTTGTAATAAAAGACTAAACCAATCGTAAAGACCGACATTAAAACAAACGATAAATAAAATGGAAAAGGATTAAAAAGAAATGCAAGCACACGACCAATCGCATCAAGAGATTTGCCTTTCCAAAAAATAAAGCTTAAACGCAAGTGCAATGAGCGTTCTCTTACCTTTATAGGTGCATCACTTTTTATGATGCCATATGGAGCTAACTCTTTAAAAAGCAATTTGTGTAGAAATTCACTTGTTATTTTTTGAGAAGACGTTTTATTGTTTTGTTCTGTAATTTGTTTAATAGTATTTGTCCCATTCACTAAACCAATTAAAATTTCAAAATCTCTTTTTAATTTTAATTGATGATTGTTGCACTCTACTAAAATGTGCTTTGCATCAAAAGGATAAATTTTTACCTCTTGGTTTAATTCGGGGATAATGGTGCTTATTAATTCTGACATTGTTGTTTTAAATATTCATATCGTGATAGTGCACTTAATGCGGTTGATGTAGTAATTATTCTGTGTATATCTTCTATAATAGCATTTTCTCCTAAATCTGTTTTTTTCCACTGAGTAATATCCAACGGATTTAAACAATTAGCCGCAGGTACGCGCAAAGCAAAAGATGAATTAAAAGAGCCATCCTCATATTGATTTTCAACAATGGCTTTTGCCAATAATTGAATTTTTGAGATGTGAGTCAAGTATATTTCTTTATCAGAGCATAAAGCGTTTAAAGCAAGAGCGGAATAAAAAATATGTTTGTTTGTAAATTCGTCTGCGAATAAGCCGTTACTCTGTTGTAGTTTTAAAAGAGTTTCTATTGCATTTTTTATGGCATTATTCAATGCTGTGTGTTGAATTTTACTTCCCGCTTCAATTATTAATGCTGTACTATAAATGGGGCTTGTCCACCAATAGGACTGCCATAAATTGTTGTCTGAAATATTTCCTAGAAGATACTTTACTAACCTCTCTTTCTCTTTCTGAAATTTATCCGGAAATTTTGAAAGTAGTAATAGTGTCCCTGCACTTACGCATATGTGGCTTTGTGTCCAGCCTGAAACATCTGTGATTTTAGGGTCATTAAGATATTGCAATAATGTTTCTTCGCTTTTGTAAGTGGTAAAACCGCCGTCATCTTTTTGATAGGCTAATAATTCTTGCAATTCATTATCTGTATTTTGGTTGTTTGCCGTTAATCCAAGCAATGCAAAATTAGTAGAATCCGCATCTTCTATCCACCCTTTAATATATGGAAAAATGGTTGTTTCTTTTTGTTGTAAATAATGAAGTGCTTGTTTGGCATTGATTTTTGATTTGCATTTTTCATCAAGGGTTTCAATAGCATTTAACACATATCCCGTTGTCCAATAACCACTTAACCAAGTATTTACAGGACTATCTTTCCATTCTCCGTTTTGTTCCTGTTCGTTTACTATAAATTCAGTTGCTAATGAAATGCACTCACGCGCATTGAGTGATTGTGTTTTTTTATTGGAAAGTTTTACCTTTATTTTAAGAGACGCTAAATAAAAATCAACGTTTTGAAGAATGCCTTTTACTTCTTTCTTTTTCAGTTCAATGGCTTGTTTCCATAAAGGACAATTAATATTAACTACAATTGTTTCAGCTTCTTCAAAGTTATTAATTGCTCTTCGCAATAACATACTTGCAATACCTTTAACATGCAATAGTTTTACTGCCTTATCGGGATTATTGGTTAATTCCTCAATGTATTCGGGTGCACTTGCTTTAATAAGTTCACACCACGCAATATTTGTTTGCTTGTTAAGTATGTCTTGCTTTAAATCCAACACATCATCGTAGTATTGAAATCCGCAAGAAAATTGTTTATGCGATTGTAATAAGGTTTCCTGTGTGTGCTTATCAATAAAGCCCATAATATACAAAGCATCTATTCCCACTTTGCCGTTGGCAGATTTATTATCCGCTAAGGTTTCATAATCGGAAACAGAAATTTCAGTAAGAAATTTTTTATCGGTTTTAAAAGCATTCAAATATTCCGATTTCCGCAAATTCCAATACTGCCAAAATTTCGGGTAAGAAATAAATTGCACACTTAAAATACGGATACTTTCTTCTAAATAAAAATTGCTGCTAACTAAATACTGCAAGGTGTTTTTAGTTCCACTTGAAGCATCTACATAATTATCGGTAGTTATTAAATACTTGTAATAAAAATAACCGCCAATATTTATTTTATCTATGCCAGCGTTATCGGCATCTTCACTAAACAAAGAGGCGTAGCAGAAATAAAAAGGATTTTGTTCCTCAAGCGCATCTTGAAGCAACATTTTTTTAACTTCATCGGGCAACAAAGCATTTTCAATATGCTTTTGAATATTACTTTTTGCCTTTTGCGCTTCCTGTTGGATACTTGTTGCTATCGTTAAATTGCTCATCTATATTGGCTTTAGCGTTTATTTGTTTTCTAATTTGCTCCATATCGGCATTGTCCAAAATTAAATTGTAATTCTTCCAAAACTCAGCGTGGTAAGGTTTTTCGCAAACTTGTTTATATAAATTATCTGTTCTATCAATTAAATTTTTATGAGATATTTTTTGCGTATCAAAATTTATATTATTAGTTGCATATTCAGTGTTTATTTGAAATTTATAGGTTTTTGTAGGTTCAAAAACCTCTTTTTTATACCTTCGTTTAAAAAAACTTAGGTAATACTTCCCATTATAGTTTTTGTATTTAATTAAACAACTATCGGAAGAATTCTTTAACTTTATCGGTATAATACTATCGCCATTGTATATAGAAGACTGATAAAATTGGTCATCTGTTTTGGGTGCATTCCAACAGTACAATAATTCTTCGATGGCCCAGTTTTGTGCATTTACTTTGACATAGGTTGTTGTTCTTCCACTATTCGAAGATAATTTTAAAGTAATGATTTTATTCGTATCAAGATACTCCGTCTTTTCAATTAGAATAGCATCGTACGTTTTTCTCTTTTTTAGATCATCCAATAAATGCTCATGAATAGTAATTATTTCCTCTAAATTATTTACACCTTTTTTGTGTTGCAGTACGACATCTCTCATATCACCTGTATTTCTTGAGGCTCTGACTTCATTGGCGCAAATAAAAAAGCCATTCCATTTTAATTTTTTTTCAGTAAAACCAGTTGAAACTAAAGAAATATCTCCCTCTATCAATCGATCATAAATATTATCTGTTTTTAAATAACTTCTGAAAAAACCGTCTAATTTGTAATTTCCTAAATTGAAATTACTTTTTGCTGATTTGTACACGTTATTTAAAATTTCCTCCGCACTTAGTGGGTATTGCACCACTATTTCTTGCAGGTAAAATGGTTTTGATTGCAGAATAAATTCATTTGTATTTTCGTTAAGTATATCGCTGAGTTTTTTACTGTATTGCTCATAACCAATATATGAAATTAATATTAAATCATTTTTTTGAGCCTCTGAACAATGTAACTCAAAAACCCCATCTTCATTGGTTGTTGTACTTATTGCGGAGTTTTTTATTTGAATAGGGCAATACAACAATGGTGTATGGGTATCACTTGAAATTACTTTTCCCTTAATACTGATTTGTTGCTGTGCAGAGGCAATTAATCCGACCAAAAAATTAAGAATAAAAATTAGTGTGCGTTTCATGGAATTTAATTATAAATACAATGCAAAATTTACAAAATGGGTGCAAATGTTTGCACCCATTTTTGTAAGAAGTGTTATTTATTTTGCAGGATAAGAGCATGCAGCAACGCCTGTACAGCCATCTTTTGACCAAGGTGCTGTTTCTAACCTTTCTTCTAATTCTTCAATTTTAAATGCATTTAACAATGCTTCTTCGTTTTGATTTTTTAAGTTTTCCATTTTTTACTTTTATGTTTTAATTATCCCTCTTTTATTAGGCTTCGGGGTTGACCTTTTGGGTAATAAACATCTAGTTATTCGCGACTAACAGAAATTCATCGGCCACGAATATAACGGACGAATCCATGTATTATTACGTTTAATGAAACTTTTTTATAGATAAATGTTACTTAAGACATTTTTATCTCGAGAAAAAGTATTAAACTATTTCGCTAATTCATTTAAAAGAGTGTGGATTATAAATCTATGGCTAGAGTGAGGATTTGTGGTTATATTTAATAATCAATCAAGAGCTTTAAAAAATCTTTAGTGAAAAGGTTAGATAAGTTGACCGTCGGGTCTACTGAAGTAGGTTAATAAAGTCTTGATGCCAATGGTGTCAGGGCTTTTTTTAGGTCTTTTTCATAATAATTGGGAGCTTAACATTCTTTGTTATCTTAGTAAAAAAAATAAAGTATGCGTAGCCTTTTTATTATTTCAAGTATTTTAATGGTAGCTCTAGCAGGTGTT
>DATHOW010000279.1:0-2697 GCA_035484495.1 Bacteroidia bacterium
CGCAGTTTGATGATGCTAAAACCGATACTAAAAATTTTAGCGGCGACACCATAGTGCGCTACACACAAAACCAAGACAAAGACAGTTTAAAAAAATGGGTAGACGATTTGTTTTTAACTTACACCTACACAGGTTTTAGAGGCGATATAGAAACCCTGGGTGAGCCCCTTGTAAACCACGGCGATGTTTGCAAACTCATCAGCAAAAAATTGCCCGAACGAAATGGCTACTATTTAATAAAAGCCATTAAAATAAAAGATGGCAAAGACGGTTATTTTACAACACTAACACTAGGCATTAAGCTAGCTAAAAAATGACAACAGGCGAAGAAATAAGACAGGCCATACGCCATATAATTTCGCAATATTTGGTTACTACTAAATTACGCGAGCCAAAAATATGTACTGTGTTGAACGTGTACGCAAACCCAAACGATGCTATGGTGTGCGATTGTCAGCCTACCGATAAAACAGCTGTTATAAAAAATGTGCGTCTTATTGCTAATTACGCCAATAATAAAGCGGGTTTTGTTTTAGCGCCTAAACTAAACAGCGTGGTAGAAATTTCGTTTAACGCCGATAGCGATGCTTTTATCAGCATGGTATCGGAAGTTGATTTTATTTACCTGAATGGAAATGATTATGGAGGGCTTGTGCAAGTGCAGCCTTTGGTAGATAAATTAAATAATTTGGAAAACGCTTATAATGATTTGGTTGACAAGTTCAACCATCACACACACATTTTAACTTTATCATCGGGAACAGGAACGGCAGCACAAACTGTATCACAAGAAACAACAACTCTAGCAACTACACAAAAAACTGATTTAGAAAATACTACTGTGCTGCATGGCACAGGTAATTTGAGTTAGATTTTTTTTTACTTTAGTGGAAATTAAAAAAATACTTACGTGGAAAAAAGTGAACGCATAAATAAATGTATTGCCATTTATCAAATGGTAGGTTGTATTTTAGCCTTCATTTCTCTTTTAAATACAATTCATTATATAAGATTTTCATATTTTTTAGTTTTAGGACTTTTGGCTTTTACTTTTATTGCCTCGTACAGGTTGCTAAAGCGTAGTGAGAAGAAATTATTTATTTGGGCACAGCTAATACAAGTATTGGGTTTTAGTTTTACAGGTATCAATTTTTTGGGCGCAGGCTTTTCGGCGTTTGATTTTCATTTATATGCCGGTCCTTTTTTTGGGTTTGTTATGGGGGCAATTAACGAGAAAATATATTGGGATTATATTTTTGAGGCTCCGGGTGGTGTGTTAGATTTTTCGGTAGATAATCGCGAGTACGCGTTTTGTTCTCTTAATCTTATACCCTCTGCTATTCTTTTGTATTTTTATTATACGCGTAAAGAAATACCGATAAGCTAAGGCACAATTAATTTGAGTTAAAGCTTATTTAAATATATTGTTGAGCCATTTTGTTTTAGCCAATTGGCATTGGTGCCAAAAGCAAAACTACCGCTTAGGGTGTGTCCGTTTATGATAAGTCCGTAGCGGTTAGATCGGGCGGCATCATCGTGTATATAAAAACTACCCGATACATCTGTTTTGGCTTGCCCCACTATATAGGGTGTATATTGTTGTTGGTCTTTATCATCATAAGTGCAACCATATAAATATACCCAAACACCTTCAACGGGTTTGCCGCCTACCGAATCGTACACATAACCCTGAAGCGTTACTTTTGCCAGCATACTTTTGCTGTTGCAATTTGTTTGCAAAAGCATAATGCCTAAAATAATTATTGTAGAAATTATTTTGTACACCTTTTTCATTAGTGCAAATGTAATAAAACCAACGTGCAACACAGCGCGGGTAATTTGGGTTAGGAAATAGTATTACTCTCTAATTAGTTTTTTAATTACAGGTTTGCCATCAGCTATTATGCGTACATAATAAATGCCGGCGGGTAAAAAGCTTACATCAATATTAAATACAGATGTTAAAGCTGAGTTTTGATACACTATGTTGCCCAGCATGTTAACAATTTCTATACTAGTTATTAGTGCAAACTCGCTGCCAATAGTAAAAACGCCGTTGCAGGGGTTGGGCGAAAGTTTAATAATATTAGTAGCCGCGTAACGGTTAATGCTTGCGGGTGCTAAGTAGGTAAAAGTTCCTCTATAGCTACAACCGCGCGAGCTAAATATATAAAAGTAAGATCCACTTACAAGTGATGCAGTTGGATGATATACTATTGTATGATGCCCGGGTTGCAAAACCGAATCGAGGAGCATTTTTGTTACTACTGCTCCCCACCTATTATATATGGTAAGATTACTAGTATCATTAACGCTGCTTGTGTAAATAGTAAATGTAATGCTATCGGTGTTTGCGTTGGTAGTTTTAAGTGTATCGAGACATTGGCTTTTAATTTCTCGGCACGAAAAAAGTGCTGCAAAAAATATAAGGGCTTTAAAAAGTTTCATGCGTTGGTTTGTGTAATAAAGGTACAAATTAAAAATGAAGGATATTGGTGTTAGGGGTTAACTAATCTAATTTTTTATTTTTTCACTATTCTTTTTCCTTGACGAAAAAGAATCAAAAAGTCAAGCTCAGCCAATTGCATCCGCACAAGCCAATCGACCTGGCGTCTGAGCAGTCCTGCCCTACTGTGCTAAGGGGAGATTGACTGCATTGGTGTTAATGCTGCACAATAATTTTTTGTGTGCTTGTGC
>DATHOW010000280.1:0-3222 GCA_035484495.1 Bacteroidia bacterium
TCTCAATTAAAGAATCTTAAAAAACGCACGCTTACTTCGGCTACTAAAATGAAGGAAATTCCTGCATTTACAGGAGTAAAGCATCCGTTTGAAATTAATTATTTACCTGATGTACCTGCTAAGCTAGAAGGACTGAAATTAAAATATGTGCGTGTTGAGAATAAAGAAAAACTGGACACATTAATTTCATTAATATATAAAACAGGCGCAAAAGCAACTTTGGTTTTTTGTAATCATAGAGATGCAGTTGACCGCATTAGTTTCATGTTGGAGAAAAAAGGCTTGGCGCATGATATTTTTCATGGACGCATGGAGCAAGAAGACCGCGAACGTGCTTTAATAAAGTTTAGAAACGGAAGCCACAGAATTTTAGTTACAACCGATTTAGCTTCTCGTGGTTTAGATATTCCGGAAATTGAAACAGTAGTGCATTATCAGTTACCACTTACCGAAGATTCTTTTATACATCGTAACGGACGTACGGCGCGTATGAATGCCAAAGGAACATCGTATTTGATTTTAGCCGAGGAAGAAGAGATTCCGAAATTTATTACCGAAGATGTGGAGGAAGAAAAAATATCGGGCAGATACGAAGCACCTGATATGCCGCCTTGGAGCACACTTTACATTGGTGCAGGTAAAAAAGATAAAATAAATAAAATGGATATTGTGGGCATGCTTTTGCAAAAAGGCAAACTACAAAAAGATGAATTGGGTTTAATTGAAGTGCTTGATCATTCGTCGTATGCCGCCGTAAAACGCGATAAAATAGATGGCGTTATACGATTGATTAAAGACGAGAAAATTAAAAACAAGAAAATTAAAATGGAAGTTTCTAAATAGAGTTCCTTTTTTAATAAGGCTTATAGAAGCTTATAAATATTACAAATAGAATTACAGCACAACTTACAAAGGTTAACACAAATGTTAAGTTGTTTAAACTTTTTTTATTGAAAGGTGTTTTTTCTTTGCTGCCAATGTTCTTGAAAAAAACAAGAATGTCTTTTCTAAAAATTACACCTACAATTAAGTAGGGGATAAACATTAAAAAAAGTATACCTGTATTTAAACCCTGCGCTACCGAGTTAGGGTTGTTTTGCAAATCGCTTTCGGCTGCTGCCTTACACATAGCACATTGAGAATAAGCACCTACACTTACAAGCAGAAACAATAAAGTAGCTATGGTGTTTTTTAAACGCAATTTAAAAAGGATAGTAAGGTTTAACCATTAAGTATACCACCACACCGGTTATGGTAACATACAACCAAATAGGGTAACTAAAGCGAACTATTTTACGGTGCTTAATAACATCATTCTTCAAACCAAAGTAAAACGAAATTAAAATCATAGGTAAAACAAGTGCCGCCAATATAATGTGTGAGACTAATATGAAATAGTACAAGTACCTAACACCACCTGCTAATTGTTTTTCCGCTTCGTCTAAGTCACCGCCACTATGGTTTATGTCACCAAATTTTACATCGGGCATAAAGTAATGCGCCAATATATACGACACCAAAAACAAAGCCGACAATACAAAAGCCGTAAGGTTTATTTTTTTGTGCATGATTATGTTTTTTCTTTTAATAAACCACAGCGATGCTAATAATAAAATGGTACAAGTACCATTAAGGGTTGCGTTTAACATGGGTAAATACGAAACAAAACCAGGCATCACATCGGGGCGAGGTAAAACCTTTTGGTTTAAAATAACCACTACGGCAAATACAAAAATGCTTAATGCCATTACAAATCTAAATACGGCTTTGTCACTCATATTATTTTTCTGTTTTTAAAATAGATATATCACTTATTAATTTATTTACCTGTAAACTATCTGTTCCGTCGTAAATGCCACGTATACGTTTTTGTTTATCAATTAACAAAAGTGCTTCGCTGTGTATAAAGCCCTCGGGTGTTCCGTCATCTTCTAAAGCATTTACCAAATAACTTTCTTTAGCTAAAGTATAAATTGCTTTTTTATCTCCGGTTAAAAAATGCCATTTGTTTTTTATAGCACCATACTTGCCTGCGTACTCAAACAACACTTCAGCAGTATCATGCATGGGGTTTACGGTGTGTGATAAAATTAAAAAATCGGCATCGTTTTTTTCGGCTTGCTGAACTCGACCCAGCTGGTTGTTCATTGCCGGACAAATACTTTGACAGGTTGCAAAGAAAAAATTAGCCACATAAATTTTGTTCTCAGTAGTTTTTTGTGTTACAATTTCTTTGTACTGATTAAGTAAAGAAAAATCTTTAATAGTTTGGTAAACCGTATCCTTATCAGGAAAAACTGTTTTTGTTCCGTAAACAGGGAGCAATAATTTTTTATCTTCTTTTTTCGGCTTGCAGGCAAAAGCAAACAATGCAATTACTGCCAACAGTAGTATTTTATTTTTGTTCAAGATCATTTTGTTTAAGTGTGTTAGCGTACTCGTCTTTTGTTTTTAGGTGCTTATACTCTTGTACCAAACGTTTTACTTCTGAGTTTTGGTTTGGGTCGTAGTAGCCACGTATATGCCTGTGTTTATCAACTAACACCGCAAAATAATTAAATACGTAATATGGCTTGCCTTTAAAATAAGCATCATTAGCAGTTTTGTCTTTAGCTAATAAAGGGTGGAAACTTGGCAGGTTAATTTTTAACGAATCAAAATCTCCCCTTAGTTCTTTACCAATATAACTAAGGCGAAAATCGCCAAATGCAACCTTAATATCTGAGATAAAAAAAATAGGTACATTTTTAAATTCATTTGGTTTGTATTGAGCATAATCAAAAAACGCTTCTAACTTATAACCACTTTTTCTTAAACTACTATCCAAAAATAAAATAACGTAAACAGGGTAATTAGTGGTATCTATTGAAACGGTATCTGCATAAGGCACGACTACTTGAATTTCAGCCCCGTTTTTTGCAGTATCATCTTGCAAACGAGTTTTATAGTTAGCACTAAAATAAACATCAGGCACCGAATAATAAATAGTATCTCCTTTTACAGAAACAGTTTTTGGCCCGTAATAAGCCATTTTTTTAAAATTAGCTTGGGTTAATTCAAAAAGAAAGTAAAGCAACGAAGGAAATAAAATGATGCAGACTAAAATTATACGCTTTCTTTTCACGGCGCAAATTTACGCATAAAAACTATTGTTTTTTAAAAGTTTAATTACTGTATTTTTACCAAAAATTAGCCATGCGTTTAACTTTTATACTGTTTTTT
>DATHOW010000281.1:0-12499 GCA_035484495.1 Bacteroidia bacterium
AGTGTCAATGCGAGTACTAGTTTTTTCATATTTTTTTCGATTTGAATGCAAATGTGTTAAAATAAATTCAGAATTCCTGTTAAAAGCCAAAACAACTTATTATGTAATTGTTTATCAATTAATTATGTAAAATAAACAAAACACGTAACCTCAAAAAACAACCTTCCTTAGTAATTGTGCCATAAAAATAGGTGTGGCGGCCATGTTTGGCTACGCTTTTTAATATAATTTTCATTCACTGGGCTTATTTTAAATTTCAACGCACCACGCCACTTTTTTACCTATCTTTAAGTAGTTGCTTTATTTTATGCGTAAAAGTCTCGTTACATTTCTTTTTTTTATTTCTTTTTTACATCTAAGCTTTTCGCAAGACCAAGCCCTCGATTCTCTTTTTAAAGCACTTCCTAAAGCAACTACTGATACCGAAAAAATAAAAACCCTGGGGCAAATTTCCGAAATATGCGATTTTAGCGATATTCAAAAATACTGTAAGCAAATTTTGGATGTAGCCGAAAAAAATAAATCCACAACCGATAAAAAATCCAAACGCGTTTTCTTGCGCGAAAAAGCACGTGCTTATAACAATTTTGGTGTTTTTTATTACACAAGTGCTAAAACTATCGATGCCTTAGATTATTATCAAAAAGCAGCCCTAATACTCGAAAGCGATAACCTCGATAACGAGTTGCTAAACAGTGTTTACAACAATATTGCCGCCATCCAAATGCAAATAGATGAGCTTGATAAAGCATTAACCATCCTTCGTAAATGTTTGAAAACCGATTTTATTCTCGGTAACAAATCCTATATCGGTAACGATTACAATAATCTATCATCCCTGTTTCTAAGTTTAAATAATACAGATAGTGCCCTGTATTACGGCTTAAAAGCCATAGCCTATAAAGAAGCGCAATTAAAACCAAACCAAGATAACGAAGGCGTTTCGCTTATTACTTCGCTTACCAATGTAAGTGGCATTTATTTAAACCAACACAATATTGCCGAAGCCGAAAAGCACATCAATAAGGCTTGTAAAATAGCTAAAGAGCGTGCCGATACATTTTCTTTCTCAACCGTAAATTATTGGAAAGCTCGTTTACTTATGCAGCAAAAAAAATATGCCGATGCAAAAACATATTTAATACAAGCTGTAAAATATGCCAACACCACACGTCGTATTCTAAACTATTCATTGGCCTATCGGTCTTTATACGAGGTAAGCGATTCATTAAACGATTATAAAGAAGCGCTGCGTTATTACAGGCTATCTAAAATTTATGCCGATAGCTCTATGAACATAAGCATGCGCAAAGAGGCTGAGGTAAAACAATTACGTTTCGAGTTTGAAACTAAAGAGCTCTACCTAAAAACCGACCACGAAAAACAAATGGCTATCCAACAGGCTAAAGAGCAAAAGCAACGCATTTTAATTTGGGCTATTATTGCCTTCCTAGTGCTAGTTTCCATATCGGCACTTTTCGTTTACAAAAATTATTTACAGAAGAAAAAAATAAGCGAAGAGCTCGGAATAAAAAATCACCTTATCGAACAGCAAAAAGAATTGGTTGAAGAAAAACAAAAACAAATTGTAGATAGCATTAATTATGCCCAACACATTCAATACGCCATCTTACCCGATGATGCCGAAATTAAGTCACATTTAAAAGATTTTTTTGTACTCTACTTACCAAAGGATATCGTTAGTGGCGATTTTTATTGGTTTACTGCCCACGGTCCCGAGTTGTTTTTTGTTACGGTTGATTGTACGGGGCATGGCGTTCCGGGTGCTTTTCTCAGCATGATAGGCAACACGCTGCTAAACGAAATTGTAAACTTCAAAAAAATCACCGACCCCATTTCCATTATCGAAAATTTAGCTCAAGGACTTACAAATACACTTTCGCACAATAAAGAAAAAAAAGAAGAATTTGTTGATGGCATGGATATCTCCATCTGCAAAATAAATACGCAAACAAAAAAATTATATTTCTCTTCGGTAAATCATGCAGCTTATACAGTTAATAGCAATGGAGAGCTAACGCAGCTATCACCACAAGTAAAATCTGTACACGGTATTTTTGCTTTTGCCGATAGAAAAGATGTTGGTGTAACCGAACTTTCGCTATCGCCCGGCACAATGGTTTATATGGGTACCGATGGTTATGGTGACCAAGTAGGAGAACAAACTAAAAAGAAATTGATGGCACCCAAAGTAAAAGAGTTGTTATCACAAATACACAACCTGCCTATTGATCAACAAAAAATAGCTCTCCATAAAACATTTGTCGATTGGAAAGGCACCCGCAAACAAAATGATGATATTTTGGTAATGGGTTTTCGTATTTCTTAACCATTTTTAATTTATTATTTCTAACTTATTTTGCATCTTTACATATATGAATTACTTGTTTTCATACAGTGGTCCGGTTAGCTTTAAAATAAAAAGGCAGTTGCTTCGCAATATAAAAAGCGGTACTGAGGCTGTTACCAAAAGCGTTCTCGTACAAAAACGCATTCGTTATGTTTTTGACGAAATAATTTCTAACGTGTACGAGTACTACAAGCAACACGATTTCTCTAACGAAACAACCAGCATAGATGGTTATTTAAAGCCTAACCAACTTGAGTTTGTATTAAACAGCACCCTTAGCGAAACCGATAAAGATATTTTAAAAAATCATTTAGATTATATTAATGCCTTAGATGAAGAAGGGTTAAAAAACTTATACAAAAAAAAGTTAGAAGAAAAAGATAGCCAAAAAGCAACCGCCGGCATTGGCCTTATAAGTATACGCATAAAAACAAGTAATACTATTGAGTATGAGTTTAAAAAAACTGCAACAGCCAACACAGTAGTATTAAAAATAGTATTAAATTTAGACAATGAATAAACTTATTTTAGAGGCAACTGATACTACTCCAAAAATTGTACTCGATCATCTCGAAAATAAATTTGAGATTATAGGCGAAGCGTGCCCCGAAGATGCCAAACTTTTTTACACTTCACTATTTACTTGGATAGAGCAGTACAAAAACCATCTTTATTTTCTTAACGATAAAAGTGGTACTAAGCAAAATCTCGTTTTTACATTTCACCTTAACTACGTTTCATCTTCCGCATTAAAATACACCTACAATTTTTTACAGCAAATAGAAGAGCTTAAACCCCTTTGTGATTCTGTAACCATTAGGTGGTTATATGATAAAGAAGACACCGATATGGAAGATGACGGAAAAGAGTTTGCCACCATGGTAAACGTTCCTTTTATTATCGAGCAAGCTTCTTAACATCCATTCCCTTACTAAGAGTCTGCACCCTTGTCATTGCGAAAAAGAATGACAATACAATCTTTGTCTTTGTTGCTGTTGTCATTAACAAGTAAACACTTATCCAATTAATCAACCCTTAACAGTAAACTAAAAAGCCTAACAATCGTTAGGCTTTTTAGTTTAATTATAAGTTGAATTTACTTAGTCAAATTTTTAAAATAATCAAATATCAAACGTATGCCAACCCCTGTGCCACCTTTGGTGCGATAACCATCGCGTGCGGCTAAAAATGCAGGCGCAGCAATATCAAAATGCATATATGGGTAATCAGTATATTTCACTAAAAATCTTCCGGCAGTAATAGCCCCTGCACTTGGGCCACCAATATTTTTTCTGTCTGCTATGTCTGATTTTAATAAATCATCATACTCTTCCCAAAACGGAAACTCAGCCAAACGCTCATGCACACGTGCACCACTTTCTTTCAATTGGTTTTTCATTTTGTCAGATACCGTGCCCATGCAAACTATCCCTTGTGGACCAATGGCCGCAGCAGCAGCACCCGTTAAGGTAGAAAATTCAAAAGTAGCCAATGGTTTAAATTTCTTAGCGTAGCTAAGCGCATCAGCTAAAATCATTCGTCCTTCAGCATCACTATTCAACATCTCAACGGTAGATCCATCATGCATCGTAATTATATCACCCGGTGCAAATGCATTAAAGCCCGGGCGGTTATCTGTAGCAGGTACAAGCGCAATAACATGCACCGGCAATTTTGCTTTAGCCACTGCATACATTAAGCAGCCAACAGCCGCACCACCTGCCATATCACATTTCATAGTATCCATGCCTGCGGTAGGTTTAATACTTAATCCACCTGTATCATACACCACACCTTTACCTACTAACACGTAAGGTTGTTTATTAATTGCACCTTTTGGTTTGTACTCCATAATAGTAAACGTGGGTGGGTCAACACTTCCTTGGTTTACCGATAGTAAACCACCCATTTTTAACGAAGTAATTTTTGCCTTGTTAAGTATATCAACACTAAAGCCTGCATCTTTACCCATTTTAGCAAAGGCATTAGCTAAATCATTTGCATTTAAAATGTTTACGGGCTCGTTAACTAAATCACGTGCTTTGCAGGTTGCCATAGCAACAATGTGTACTTCTTCTAACTGCTTTTCGGTAATGCTGTTATCGTGTACATATAAAGTAGTTAAGCTGTTTTTTTCTTTAGCAGCCGTTGTTCTGTGTTTAATAAACTGGTAGTTGCCCAATAAAACTCCTTCAATAAAAGCAAGGGTAAATTTTTTATCAATAGTTGATGTTATAATCAACGCTGTTTTTTTATGCTCGTTTAGTGCAACTGTAACTGTGTTACCTGCGCGGCGCAACAATTCTTTTTGCTGGACACTTTCTTTTTTCTCGTCTAACAAAACAACAAACACCAAGCGAGTAAATTGGTTAATGCTAACTAACTTTTTGTTATCAGCTATCTGTTTTTCTATATAGCCAACTTGCTCGGCCGTTAAGCCGTATTCGGTTTTGTTTTTAAACGTTTTGCCGATAATTACCAAATTATCTGCTTTAAGTACCGATGTTTTTGAAATGGACGTCATATTTGTGTATTTTTGATGTGCTAAATGTAACAAGAAATCTCTCTTATTCATGCAAACAGATAAACTTTTAACGCGCGCCCTAAACTTAGAATTTTTAAGTATCGAAGAAGGTGTTTTTCTTTTCGAAAACGCTGCCCTTACCGATTTAATGTTTACCGCCAACGAAATTCGTAAAATTAAAAAAGGTGATAACAAAATTGTTACCTGGCAAATAGACCGAAATGCTAACACCACTAACGTGTGTATAGCAAATTGCAAGTTCTGTAATTTTTACCGCATCCCCGGTCATGCCGAAAGTTATGTTACCAGCATAGATACATACAAAAAGAAAATTGACGAACTGTTTCGTTACGGTGGCGACCAACTCCTGCTACAAGGCGGTCACCACCCCGATTTGGGCTTGAGTTTTTATACCAACCTTTTTAAAGAGTTAAAAAGTCTTTATCCTAATTTAAAACTCCATTCACTTGGGCCACCGGAGATAGCCCACATTACCAAACTAGAAAAATCAACGCACACCGAAGTGCTAAAAGCTCTTATGGAAGCAGGCTTAGATAGCTTACCGGGTGCAGGCGCCGAAATTTTAAATGATAGAGTGCGCCGTCTAATATCAAAGGGTAAATGCAATGGCCGCGAGTGGTTAGATGTTATGCGTGCTGCGCATCAATTAAATTTAACCACATCAGCTACCATGATGTTTGGTCATATAGAAACTATTTACGAGCGTTTTGAGCACCTCGTTTTATTGCGTCAGGTGCAAAGCGAAAAACCAAAAGATGCTAAAGGTTTCTTAGCCTTTATCCCTTGGCCTTTTCAGGATGAAGATACTTTACTGCAACGCCTAAAAAACATTCGCAACCACGTAAGCTCCGAAGAGTATATTCGTATGCTGGCACTAAGCCGCATTATGTTACCTAATATCGAAAACATACAGGCGTCTTGGTTAACCGTTGGTAAGGAAACCGCTCAACTTTGTTTAGAGGCTGGTGCAAATGATTTTGGCTCTATTATGATTGAAGAGAACGTAGTTTCTGCCGCAGGCGCACCGCATCGCTTTACTTATAAAACCATACAAAAAGCCATTGAGGAAGCGGGTTACACACCACAACTACGCGGACAACAATATAACTTCCGCGAGCTACCGGCTAATATAGAAGAACAAGTAATTAATTATTAAAGCTTTGTCGTTGCTAGTGCAGCAAAGCAATCTTACACTTTAATAACTATTGCCTATTCGCTATTAACTAAATTGGGCGCTCCGCTGATTACAGCGTCGGGCTTTACACTTCAATCTTTTGCTGATTACATCAAAAGGATTTTCGTCACAAATGTTTTTTTAAGAAAAAGCATTCAGCGATACCAAAATAAAACGACTAAAAAGTCTAAACTAATCCTTAACGCGTTCACCCACGCTTGTCATTTCGAAACAGGCACGACTAGAAAATCTAATTGAAAAGAGATTTCTCAAATTTTATTAAACCCATCAACCCACTCAGTAAAACTAGCTGCTTTTTTTTCGATGGTATCAAATTCGTGGTCAAATAAATAAACAACTGCAGTTTGTTTTTGTTGTTTTATATCACTTGCCATAAAAGCAAATAAGTTACCCAAGCAGTCCGACGCAAACGGAATTAAATCCGTTTCAAGTTTCGATGTCCACTCATTTTTTTTATCCCAAGTAATTCTCTCAATGTCCCAAAACTCTTGCACGCCATTCAGTTCAATATTTTTATCTACAATTAAACTAAGTATGTTGGGTGTAAAAATATTGCCCACCCGCAACAAAAAATCTTTAAAGTCAGCAGGCATAAAAACTTTAAACTCCTTTTCAAGTTTCTCAACCTCTAAAGCAGATGCCGGTTTAGCAGTATCACTTTTATTAAACCTATCTGCAAATGCTTTAAAAATTTCTGTCGTCATAATGTTAAAGATAACATTTTTATTTTCCCTTCTTTATTTCCTTAAGCATATCCTTTATCCCATCGGCAATTAAGTTGGGTTCATCACATTGTATGCAATGCCCACTTTTAGATGTTTCAATTAATTTAATTTGCGGTGCTTGGTTTTTCCAGCTTTTAAAAAAACTAAACCGTACTTCTTTTTCACGTTTGCTATAAGGGTTATCGGTCTCAAGTTGGGTAGAAACATAAATAGTAATGGGGACATTGTCAGGGATTTTTAATCTCTTTACTATATTGCTGTTACTCGAAAAATCGTCTTTATCAAAATCAAACAAATGTTTCGATTCATCATTAATTCCTTTCGGGCGGGATGGCACATTTATTAAAGAATCGAATCCCCGTCTAAATTTTATTTTATCCGCCTCGTTTCTCATTTCAATGCCCTTTTTAAAATCGAGCTCGCAAGCCCCATCTATAAACACTAAACCCGCTACTTGGTTAGGGTACATATTGGCAAAACACCTAATAACAAACCCACCCATCGAGTGCCCAACCAAAACATAAGGTGGGTCTATTTTTTCTTTGTTCAGTAATTCGTGTAATTCATAAGCCATCGTGTCAACCGTCCGTTCATTATTTAACGATTCCGAATTTCCAAGTCCCGCTCTATCGTAAGCAAATATTTGAGCGCTTTTTTTATTTTATTAAACACCGGTATAAAATCATCCAGCGTTCTACCTTTACCGGCTAAAAAAACAACAGTTGGGTTACCTTTTCCTTCTACAACAACAAATTGTTTTTTACCTCTAATTTCAACAAAATGCCCATCTTCGTTTTTACTCAAATACAAAGTCGGTTGCAAAAAACAAAACCCGGTAATAATTAAAAACGCAATAACTGCTAAAAGTGTTTTCATCTTTTAAAGATAGTGCTTTGTGGTAATCTTACTAACAAGTCTTAATGCTACATTTCTAACTCTTAGCTTAAATTTATTTCCAATATTTATCTTCTTTAATAATGCCTTCCTTCATAAGCTCACATAAATAGTAACGCTTACCCTTATAAAAACCAACCACAAAAGCATCGGGTACAGCAAGATGGCGCACTTGCTTTAAATCTGTATGTATATCATTAAGTGTTTTATATTCCTTACTCAAAACAAATTTAGGGGTATCATCAACAACCATTTTCTCAATTTTTCCAAACTCTTTTATTTTTTTGTAATCAATGTTTCTGTTTTTGTGGTGCGAGGCCACTTGTATTCTATATACTAAACCCTCAACCGCTTCGTCACCGGTCGTCCCGCTGCTACCCGCAACAACCGTGTCAACAGCAACGTCTTTTGTAGTTTTAAAGTTTACATCTTTTGTTTTTAAAACATACTCGGTGGCATTGGCAACTTCAACTGCTTCAGTTTGCAGCATTGTATCATTTAAGCGCCAGATTAATTTATAATTTTGTCCAAGCGGCAACACCAATTGGTAAAAACCACTTGCCGCATTCGATTTACATTTTTTAGTTAAACTATTACCCACAGCCTCCACGATTATTTCAGCTGGTTGGTTGTCAACCGTTACCACACCTTTAACCACCACCATAGCAGGCATCACACCAATCATTCCAGGCTCAACCGTATATAAATCATTATCTCCAAAGCCATCAGCTTTCGATATTGCATAATACCCCTTATCACCACCCGGAGATAAACAATAATGTATATCATCATCCGTAGTGTTAATAGGGTAGCCCATATTTTCAGGGGTGGTCCAGGTCGAGTCAGGTCTTAGGTACGCTTTAAAAATATCATAACCACCCATGCTGGTATGCCCCTTCGAACTAAACAAAAACAACTTCCCATCTAAATGCATAAATGGGTCATCTTCATCCTCTGCTGTATTTATTTTATCGCCCAAGTTTTGTGCATCTCCCCAGGTGCCGTCAAATTGCATAACACATTTATACAAATCTTTTCCGCCAAAACCTCCACCCTTCGAACTCGAAAAATAAAGTGTTTTCCCATCCGGCGCTAAAAAGCCATTATCTTCCCAGCTTGGTGTGTTAACACCGCCCGGTACTTTATACGCAGTTTCCCATTCGTTGTTCACCAAGTTACTCACATATATATCGCCATCGTCCTCTGGGCTATCTCTCGATATAAAAAGCATCTTCCCATCATACGATATCGATAGTGCTTCATCATTATTATTACTATTAACCGCCGTAATTCCCTTTGGTGTTGTCCATGCGCCATTTACTTTTGTACTCATAAAAACATCTTCGTAATAAACTCCGTGTTTATCTACTTCGTTATATGCATTTTGCAAGCCACCTGTAGCCAACTCGCCTCTGTATGTGTAAATAAGTACACTATCATTCATATCCACATACGGAGAACATTCCGATGCCGCAGTATTTATCACATTACCCATATTGGTAATTTTTACATTTATAGCGTTAGCCGTTAACTCTTTGGCATTTTTTATAGATGTGCTTAACTCCTCTATTTCTTTTTTTGCTAGTATATCGCCTTTTTTTGCCTTTGCCGTATATTGGTTCAAATAAGTACTTGCTTCATCAAACTTATAATTAAAAAAATTGGCGCGTGCTAATTCATATTCTATCTTATCCGCTTTTTTATTTACAGCATACACATCCGTTAAGTATTGCAGCATAAGCGGGTGCTTGTCTGGCCTCACGGCATAGCAAAGCGCGGCAAAATATTTCACCTTGGTTTCGCTTGGGTGTTTTTCCAATATTTTCTCGAAAATGGGCATCGCCAAACGATAATTTTTTTGCTCAAATAAATATTGAGCTTTTTCTAATTGAGTTTCTTCAGTGGCGCTTAGTTTTTTTTCTTTATGCGCGTTGGTTTGTGCAAAACCGTTAAAAAACAAAAAGTAGCTAAGTACAATAAAAGCAAATATCTTTTTAATCACTCGTAATTATTTTAGTGGTTATTAATTAATAACTACATAAATGTAGTAAGTTTTTTTGTTATACAAAACAAAAACAGGACGTTCCGGTAGTTTACCACCGTGGGGCTTTACTCTTCAAATAACATTTGTCGACACCAAAGTATAATAACTAAAAAACAATAATAGTCTTCTTTTTGCTATAATAGTGTTATCGCCAATAAGCAATCAACACTTTACGAAACAATCTTCCTAATCGTTCCAAAAATAATTTTTACATCGGTAATAAAATTTTGCTCGTGTATGTATTTTAAATTGAGCAAAAGCTTATGCGGCATTATTTCGTTAATGTAAGTTTGTTCAGGGTTTTCAGCTTTTGCTAAAATTTCATTTTCGTTCGAGTATTCTATCGATGCGTAATCAGTAATGCCAGGCTTTACGCTTAAAACTTTTTGTTGTTCAAGGCTGTATAAATCAACATACTTACGCACCTCAGGGCGTGGACCAACTAAACTCATGCGGCCAAACAATACATTAAAAAGCTGAGGTAACTCATCTGCCTTATACTTACGTAAATAATAACCAACGCGGGTAATTCTACTATCCTTACTGCCGACTGTAAGCAAGCCTTTTTTGTCGGCATCGGTTTGCATAGTTCTAAATTTTAGTAAGAAGAAGTCGTTATTGTTTTTTCCTACCCTTACTTGTCGGTAAAAAATACCACCACGGCTATCCAGTATAACAAATAAAGCAATTAGTATAAAAACAGGGAGTAAAATTACAATCCCAATAAAGGAACAAACTATATCAAACAACCTTTTAAGCAAAGCTGTTTTTTTTGCTGATAACCTTTTCTGTCGATTTAATAACCGCATCTACAACTGTATCTAATTGTTGCGTGGTTAAATCATAAAACACAGGTAGTGTAATTTCTCTACTATAATTATTATAAGTAACAGGGTAGTTTTTTATATCGTAACCCAAGCCTTTATAAAAACTCATGCAAGGCACCGGTATAAAATGTACGTTAACTGATACATCACAATCAAAAATATGTTTAATTATTTCATCACGCTGTGCCTCTGTAATATTTTTTATGCGTAACGGAAATAAATGGTAACACGATTTTTTATCGGCTGTTTGTTGCACGGGCAATTCAAATACATCAGCACGCTTTGCTAAGGCATTTATGTAGTGGTCGCAAATAGCCTTTCGTTTTACAAGCGTATCGGTATCGTAACGCTCAAGTTCTATAAGTCCTATGGCAGCGGTTAAATCAGTCATGTTACATTTATAGCCGGCCTCTACAATATCATATCTCCAATTACCTTTTTGTGTTTTGGCAAGCGCGTCTTTGTTTTGTCCGTGTAGGGTGCTAATACATAATTTTTTATACTCTTCTTCATTATCAAATGGTACAGGTAAGTTAAGTGCCACACAACCACCCTCGGCGGTAGATAAATTTTTGACCGCATGAAATGAAAATACAGACACATCGGTTAACGAGCCCGTTTTTTTGCCCTTATAAATTGCCCCAACCGAGTGTGCTGAATCGGACAACACTAAAACTCTTCCCAGTTTTTTTTGATTATCAGTTTTTGCAACAAACAAACTTTTTTTAGCGGCAACAAGCACATTTATTTCGTCATAATCGCAAGGTAAACCGGCAAAATCAACTGGCATTATAACTTTAGTTTTTGCGGTAATATGCTTTTCAATTTCTTTTACATTTATATTAAAATCGTTTGCGTTCACATCAACAAACACCGGTGTTGCTCCACAATGTATAATTACATTGGCAGTAGCACTATATGTGTAAGCTGGCAAAATAACTTCATCGCCTGCACCAACACCAAACCAACGCAACATAATTTCTAATCCCGCAGTAGCCGAGTTTAAACACAGCGTAGCTTTATTGCCGTAATACTCGGTAAGTTTTTTTTCAAACAGCTTAGTACGTGGGCCTGTAGTAATCCATCCGCTTTGTAAAGCAGCAGTTACTTCATCTATTATTTTTTGATCAATCCTTGGTGGCGAAAACGGAATCATATTTAAAACAAATTATACTGTAAAAGTAACCCAAAAAAATGCAACCTGCCATAGTTTGCAGCATGCTTTCAGTTAAAAAATTTAAGGAGGTTATCAACACAAAAAACAAAACCAATTTTTTTCTATTTTCAAATAAGGGTACAATAAATAGAGCTAATAAACTAATTAGTCCAACTAAACCAAGCCCAACCAATGTTTGAAAATACTGACTATGTGCATTCAGTTTTTTTTCATAAGCACCTGTTATGCCATGTTGCTTATAACTATTATATAAAGCATCATTAGCATCTCCCGGCGACACACCCATTAGTAAATGTTCTTTGCTTATTTGTAAAGCCTCTGTCCAAATCAATTGCCTTACGGCTGTACTTTCGGTCGATGATTTCTCTATGCCTTTTGCTTGTAGAACCATAATTACGCCTTTAAACCGTAATTGTATTTCAGGGATAAAAAATAAACAACTACAAAAAACAAGTAGTCCTAAAAATGCTACGCTAATAACTTTTAAATAATTTTTTCTTTTTAAAAATAAAGAAGCGATACAAAAAATCAATAAACTAAAATGTATAACAATGCCCGTTTTAGATGATAACAACAAAACAAACATCGTAAAAAATGCAATCCCTATGTAGCTGAGTGGCTTGTTAAAAATAGGTTTCAATAATAAAACCACGCAACAAAATGTAACGTACATGGCCAGGTACGATGGGTGCTGAAACCAAGCTAAACTCTCATAATAAAA
>DATHOW010000282.1:0-7406 GCA_035484495.1 Bacteroidia bacterium
TGCGGGTGTGTTGCTTAATTAAATCTACCGCTTTATCTAAACTTGTTTTGTTATCAAAATAATCAAACAACTCCTTATACCCTACTGTGTTTAAAGCATTCAAGTTTTTGTAAGGATACACATTTTCAGCCTCCTTCAATAAACCATGTTGCATCATCAAATCAACGCGCTTGTTTATTTTTTTATACAACACTTCCCTATTCTCGTTAATGAAAATTTTAATAGCATTAAAATTTCGCTCTGCCACATTGTTTTTCCTAAGAGACGAGTAAGGTTTACCTGTAACCAAACAAACCTCTAAAGCACGCATCAGGCGTTGCGGGTTATTTATATCGGCTTTATTATAAAAATCTATATCCTTTTCTTTTACCTGGTTTTGCAACCAATCTAAACCCAATAAATTATACTGTTCGGTAATTTGTTTTTTAATTTCTGCATTGCTTCCAATGCCCTGATCAAAACCTTTGCAAACGGCATCAATGTATAAGCCTGTGCCTCCACACATAACTACTATATCATGCATAGTAAATAATTCATCCAGCTTTTTTATTACTTCTCGTTCGTAATCTCCGGCGGTATAGTTTTGTTGTATAGATATACAATCAATAAAATGATGCGGTACACCTTCCATCTCTTGCATGGTAGGCTTTGCCGTACCAATGCTCATTTCTTTATAAAGTTGCCTGCTATCTGCCGAAATAACTTCGGTGCTATAATATTTAGCTAATTGTACACTTAAAGTTGTTTTACCAACAGCCGTAGGGCCACATATAATAAGCAAATGCTTTTGCATATTATTTAATTGCTTTGTTTAACATGTTTAAAGCCATATCGGCCGCCATATGTATATTACGCACCCTATCGTTTCCAAATATAAATTTTTGCGCAATTACTTCTGTTTTAGAAGCGATTGCAATACAAACGGTACCAATGGGTTTATCAGGTGTTTCGCCTGTTGGACCAGCAATGCCAGTAGTGGCAATGGCATAATCAGTATCAAACTTTTTTAAAATACCGCTTGCCATTTCTTTTGCGCATTCTATAGATACAGCCCCGTAATTTTTAAGCGTTGCAGGGCTTACATTTAACTCGGCAATTTTTATTTCGTTTTCATAAGCTACTACGCTGCCTTTATAATAAGCCGAGCTTCCAGCTATAGAGGTTATTAAATGTGATATATAACCGCCCGTGCAACTCTCTGCCACCGAAATGGTTTTATTTTTTTTGGTTAACGCCTCACCCACAATGCTCTGAAAAGTTGGCGCAGCTTTACCTAATTCTTCTTCACCATAAATATACTCGCTTAATAATTTATATAGTCCGTCAACTTCTTTATCAACTATTGTTTTTAGTTTTTGTTTATCAGTTCCTTTAGCTGTTAAGCGCAGCTTAACCATACCGGGTGATGGCAGATAAGCCAGTTTAATTTCTTTGGCTGTTAAACCATCTTCCCAATCTTTTATTTTATCGGCTAAAAAACTTTCGCCTAATCCTTGCGTTAAAATGGTGCGGTGGTAAATAAACGGCAGCGTAAAGGTTTGTTTTAGTTTATCCAAACCAAAATCCATCATAATGCCTTTCATTTCAAAAGGCACACCGGGCATGCTAATAAACACTTTATTGTTTTGCTTAATCCACATACCGGGTGCGGTACCCTGGTTATTAAATAAAACCTCACTATTAGCTAACACTTCGCCTTGTTTTAAATTTACTTCTAACATGGGGCGGTTACGTTTTTCAAAAAAAGCGGTTACATGCTTTAACACCTTTTCATCCATCACCAAAGTGGTTTTAAAATACTCGCATAAGGTGTGTTTGGTTATATCATCTTTGGTGGGACCTAACCCTCCCGTCATAATAATAATATCAGCACGTTTTTCTGCCAAGGCAAGCGCCTCTAAAATATGTTGTTTATCATCGCTAACCGATGTTATTTGCTTTACCGAAATACCAATGTTACTTAGCTGTGTACCCAACCATGCCGAGTTTGTATCAACAATTTGCCCAATTAAAATTTCATCGCCAATGGTTATAATTTCTGCCAGCATGTGTTATTTTTTCTCAAAGTTGATAATATATTTTAAGATGCGCTATTGTTTTGATTTTTTATTTTTAATTTAGAAGAAATGATTCGCCTGCTATTATTTTTGTTATTTCCTATCGGCGTTTTTTCTCAAAGTTTGGCCGAGTTAAAAGCCTTTGATTATAGGCAAGCCGATAGCATTGCCCTGCATTTACCTAAAAGAAAATACAAAACCGTACCCGAAATTGCCGCTGCACTTACCGAAAATTTAAAAACCGAACACGAAAAATTCAGGGCTATTTTTAGGTGGATAACCGACAATATAGAGTATAATAAAAGCGCTCAAAGCATTACCGATGCTACTAAAGTAGTACGCAAAAATAAGGCTGTTTGTCAGGGGTTTTCTAACCTTTTAAAAGAAATGTGCAACACAGTAAACATTCCTTGCGATGTAATTGCAGGCTATACCAAAACCGAAGTAAAGGATATAAACAAAACCCTAAAAAAAACCGACCATGCCTGGAATAGTGTGCAACTTTATGGCACTTGGTATTTGGTAGATGTTACCTGGGCCACTAGCAAATACAATGTGGTTTCGCATAAGTATATGAAAGAGTTTGACGAACATTATTTTATAACCACGCCGCAAAAATTTATACTCGATCATTTTCCGGAAAACAAAAAATTTCAATTTTTAGATAAACCTCTTAAAAAATCAACCTTTATAAAATGGCCTGTTTATTATACCGATTATTTCCACTTTAACATCGATAACCTATCCTTGCAAAAAGGGACTTTTAAATGGCATGTAAAAGACACCTTAAAAGTTTATGTAACTACTAACACAACTTTAAAAAATGCTTCGGTACTTGTAAACGAAGATAAATTTGTAAGCCCTGTTGATTTAAAATACGATGAGAGATTGAAACAATATTATTTCAACTATTTGTTTCCACAAGCTGTAAAATCAGATTTTACGGTATACTTAAATGAACAATGTATTGCAGAGTATTTAATTAATGTAAAGAAGTAAGAGCCTTCGCTCCTACTTCATATCATTAATTACATTACTGGCTTCGTTTAAATAAAAATCTTTTTTAATGCTGCCTGCCCACTTTTTCTCGCGACTTAATTTAGTAGTATCGTTCGAAAGTCTTTGTATATCAACATTTAAAAGTGATACATCAACTCCTTTAATGTCTTTGCGTAACTCATCATATTTTTTAGCTTCGTCTTTATACTTTTTAGCTTCGGCCATATACTTCTCTAAGTTTAAGCTATACTTACTATCATCTTTTTTAGTTTTAAATTCTTGAGCCTCTTGGCTAACCAACATAAACTCTTTATCTTTTTTTACACGAGCCTCACTTTTTTGCTTCAGTTTATCATACTTAATATCGTTTAAAGGCGCATAAACTGCTTTTGGTATTTCATCCCAAGGCATTGGGTTATCCATTTCTTTTTCGCCTGTTTCAATATATAAATAAGGGTCTGGCAAACTTATATCAGGCATAACACCACGTAATTGCGTAGAGCCTCCATTAACACGATAAAATTTTTGCATGGTAACTTTTACCGAGCCTAATGGTTTTAGTGAATCGAATTGTTGTAGCAAATAATTATCTAAATCTAAAAACGATTGCACAGTGCCTTTACCAAAACTTTGTGTGCCCATTATAACTGCACGTTTATAATCCTGCATAGCAGCAGCCATAATTTCGGATGCAGATGCGCTGTTTCTATTAATCATAATCACAAGTGGTCCATCATAAATTTGCTCGGGGTTTTTGTCGCTAAGCTGCTCTATCTCTCCTCCTTTTTTACGTACTTGCACCATAGGTCCCAATTTAACAAACAAGCCTGCCATTTCAACCACTTCTTGCAACGACCCACCTCCATTATCGCGTAAATCTAAAACGATACCGTTTACATTTTCAGCTTTAAGTTTAATTACTTCATTTTTTATATCCTGTGCACAGTGGTGCGCACCATTGCGGGTAAAATCGCTATAAAAAGATGGAAGCCTAATATAACCTACTTTATTTTTCTCGTTCTGCATAATAGCAGAGTGTGCAAAGGTTTCATCCAGCTCAATGATATCCCTAATAATTGTGATAATTTTTATTGAACCGTCTATTTTTTTTACGGTAAGTTTTACTTGTGTACCCTTTTTACCTTTAATTAATTCAATAGCCTCATCCATGTCCATCCCAACTATATCAACAGCTTCTTTATCGCCTTGCGCCACTTTTAAAATAAGGTCGCCGGCTTTTAAATCGCCTTGCTTATAAGCGGGGCCACCAATTACAAGTTCGCTTATTTTTATGTAATCATCTTTTTGTTGTAAACGAGCACCTATGCCTTCTAACTGACCACTCATGCTTTGGTCGAATGCTTTCTTTTCTTTTGGCGGAAAAAACTCGGTATGTGGGTCGTACATAGCAGTTATGGTGTTTACATAATCAGCATATCTATCTTTTTTATTTGCTTTTTTTAAGCGTTTAAACCAATCGTTGTTTGCTTTTAAAACTTTTGCACGTGCTTCAACTTCTAAAGTATCAAAAGGCTTAATAACAGCATCCGTATCTCTTTTGGCTTTTACTTCTTTTATTTTTTCTTGTGTAAGCAATAATTCATTTAATCTGGCAAGGGTTTGATATTGTAACGATTTTCTCCACTTATCTTTTAACTCTGTTTCGTTTTTTGCAAAACTTGTTTTCTCCCCATCGGTTTCGTATTCTTCTTCTGCTTTATAATTAAAAGGTTTAGCTAGAATTTCTTTATACCAAGCTTCTTTCTCTAATATTCTTCTCCCTTTTAATTCGTTTGATAAATTAAACAGTTCAAATGTTTCTGCTTTAATTTGATCATCAACCTGATTTTTATACTTAGCCATATTATCTACATCGGCTTGCATTAAAAACATTTTACCGTTATCAAGTCGCTTGATATACAAATCAAAAAATTTAGCCGAAAATTTATCGTCAATTGTTTGCGGACTGTAATGTGCGTTATCTAAACCACTCATTACAATATCAAGTATCAACTGATTTTTATCGAATACTAATTTAACAACTGAAAAAGATAGTAAAGCAACGCTAAGGGATACTGCTACGGGTTTTAAAAGTTTTTTGCGCATAATAAATTGTTGACTATAAAGTTAACGAAAACTTAGTTGTGTTATTGTAAAATTGGTAAGAAAGAAAATTAAATAAAGTTAAACGGTTTTAAACCAGTATCAGAAAAGCAAATGGTTTAGAATTTAGCTTTGGTTGTACGTCGGCGTTTTTTGCTTTTTAAAACATACCCAACTTTTACGCTTAAAGTAAAATATGAATCTTTATCTCGTTTATCGCCGCGTTGTGCTCCGCTGCCGTCTCCGTTAGGAACTGTAGCATTTTTTATAATTCCTAAGCTTGGGTCAGCTAAAGCAACTGCCGTTGCACCTTTATATTGCAATAGTTTAGCTTTATCGTAATAAGTAGTACTAACACCATCAATATAATCTGTAAAGGTTTTTCTGAAAAGATACTCTATACCAACCGACCATCTTCTGGCAATAGTATATTTTAAACCCAACCCAAACGGAATAGAAATTGATATTCTTGAAAACTGTTTAGTACCACCCGGCAAACCCTGCCCCTCTAAACTGTAATCGTGTATAGGGTACCAGTTTCCGCCCAACTGTTCTTTTGGGTTGTAATAAAATATACCTACACCTGCTGTTAAATAAAAATACGAGCCATACGAGTGATAACGGCGAATTAATGTTTTTTTAATTTTATATCGATTACCATGTTTATCAAAAGAGAGCGCAAACTCAAAATTTTGACTTAATTCAAAAACATTCGATTTAAAATTTAGATTTCTGTTATGCCTAAAAGGTTCTTGGGTTAAAGCATCATTTCCGCTAACCTGAAGAAAAGCAAACTCAGTACGTGATGCCCATTTTTTACTCAGCCTATGTCTATAACCGGCACTCCAAGCAGTTTTAGTCAAGCTGGGTTCTATATCGGCATAACTGTAATGGGTACCAATTCTGTTTAAACCTCCCAAATCACCTAAAAAGCCCGCTGCACCAAAACCAAAATAAACTTCTCTTTGCTCTTTTTTCCACGAATCTCTTTTAGCAAAATACTGAGCAGAAACCGAATTACAAAAAAGTAAGAGGAGAATAGATATTTTAACAAACCGCCCTTTTAACATCTTAGATACTGAGATACGAAAATATAAAAAAATATTGTGATAATAATAATGTTATTTTAAGATAATATTAATAAAATGGGTAAGGTTATCAACTATCAAGTATAAAAAAAGGGGCACAAGCCCCCTTTTTTACTCCACAAATCAAAATCTAACATTATCTAATCAATTGAAAAAATCCATTTTTTACAACTGATTTATTCTTGTTATCCACATAAGTAATTAGGTAAAAATAGGTGCCATCTGTACAGTTTACCCCATTTTTAGCTTTACCATCCCAGCCACCATTTGCACCACTCCATTCGTGTAAAAGTAAGCCCCAACGGTCGTAAATTTTACAGTCAAAATTATTGGTACCCGTTACATCAACCGAAAACACATCGTTAATATTATCGCCGTTAGGGGTAAATATATTAGGGATTATAACTATAATAGGCACATCAGTAACCACAATATACATAGTTGCTGTGTCTTTACATAACATATTATCTACTACGGTAAGTGTTGTTTGGTAAGTAGCGCCGCCTGTAAAAACATTGCTTGGGTTAATGGCGGTTGAACTGCTACCATTACCAAAGCTCCAGCTATAAGTTGTTATATTGTTTCCCGGCAATGCCACCGATGTATTTGTATAAGTTACACTTACAGGTGTTTGCCCGCTTAAAGGGCTTGCTGTAAAGCCTGCAATAACTGAATCTACTGCAAGAGGATAAGGTGCAGATGGAGTACTTCCACAACCATTAGTAGTAACTAAGCTATAAACTCCGCCCTGTGTTACACTAATTGAAGTTGAATTAGCGCTAATAGTTGCAGTTGATGGTGCCGGTCCAATCCATGTTCCCGGGTTTGGCACAGATAAAACTACCGGTGGGTTTATTGCTCCTCTACAAACAACCGTGCTAGTAGCCGAAATGGTTTGTATTGTTGGCAAAGGATTAATAGTAATAGTTTGTGTTGCTATGTTTGAACAATTAGTAGTACCATCTGTTCCAGTAACCGTATAAACTGTTTGTGTTACGGGGTTATCGGTTATAGTTGCATTAGTTGAACCATTGTCCCATTCATAACTTCCTGAAGTACCTGCGCCAATTGCAGTTAATGTTACGGTTGCACCTGCACAAACCGAAGTAGATGAAGGATTAATGGTTATAGTAGGTGGGGTGTTTACTGTTGCAGTAGC
>DATHOW010000283.1:0-6111 GCA_035484495.1 Bacteroidia bacterium
CGTGTTAAACGATAATTGCCATCGTACCATAAAACCATAATAGGCGCATCGTTCATTAAAATTTGTTCGGCACGCATAAAGTTTGCAAAACTGCTATCGCGGTTAATGGCATCGCGGCCCATTACATAATACTTATCGTACTGTGCATTTTTATAACGCACCGTATTTGGGAAAGATTTTTGGCTTGGGTCTTTAGGAACTACAGCACCATAAAACACACTTAAAAAAGACTCGGGACTAGGATAATCAGCTACCCATGCCTCGCGCACTATATCAGCTTGGTTGCTGCCAGCCAATTCCATTTTGCGTGCCATAGGAATTACTTCAAAATCTACATTTATATTTAAATTTTCGAACAATTGTTTTTGTAACTCAACCACTACATTGGTGTTACGTGCACCACCGCTGTTTAAAATTATTTTAACCGGCGGAAATGCTCTTCCGTTAGGATAACCCGCCTCGGCCAATAATTTTTTTGCTTCGGTAAGGTTATACTCGTAGCCTTTAATTTTAGTTATATCGTAACCCGAAAATGTTGGAGGTGTGAAACCGTATTGCCCTGCACCAAATGCCTGGTTATTTAAAATATCTTCTACAATTTTTTTACGATTGATAGCCATGTTAAATGCCTTACGAACTTTAATGTTATCGAACGGCGGGCGCGTAATGTTAAAGGTGTAGTACTGCGTAATCATCTCTGCCGCGTTATCTAATAAATATTTTGGCGGACTGTTTTGAAAATCTTGTATTTGAGTTTCTACCATTTCTTTAATTGATTGAGATGGTAATGAGGTTATCATATCTAAGTTGCCATCTTTAAACATGGCTAACTCTTTATCTTTTGCAGGAACGATAAAAATTAAAACAGAATCTAAGAAAGGTAATTTGTTGCCTAACGAATCGGCACCATAATAGCTTGGGTTTTTACGAAGTACAATTTTATCTTTAGTGGTACGAGCTGCATCCCAAACAAAAGCACCGGCGCCTATTTTTGCATCATTGCCATATTTTTCTACCGCTTCTTTTGGAACTACCCCGCAAATAGACTCAGCCAAAATTTGCAAGAACACAGTGCTAGGATGTTCTAAGGTAATTTCAAGTATATAGTCATCAATTACTTTTACCCCATCTAACTCACCTTTGCCATCGTAATAAGCATTTGCACCTTTTACTCTATCTTTAAATGTGTTTGCAAAAGCTCCGTTATCGGGTGTGTTTTTACATAGTAACTCAAACGAATATTTAAAATCAGCTGCTTTTACTTCTCTGCCTGTGCCACCTGAGAAACATTTATCATCGTGAAAAAGAACTCCTTTACGTAAATGAAAAGTGTATTTAGTTCCTGTTGCATCAATCTCCCATTTTTCGGCAATAGCAGGCTCAACTTTTAAACTGGCATTATTTAAACGGGTTAAGCCATCATAAATTTGTGTGCCAATAAAGTTAGATGTTACATCAACAATAGAGCTTGGGCTAAGGCTTTGAATATTTTCGGTTTCAGCAACGCGTAAACAGCCTCCATAAACACGGCCGCCTTTTGCTTCGGCAGATTCAGGGTTATTTTGACCGCTTTTACCACCTCCGCAAGACGCTAAAATAAGCGATGAAAAAATGGCTAATATAGTTGTCCTTTTCATAAAATTAATGCTATTAAATATGACCTAAATAGTACATACAAGATTAACATTTTTTTTGAAAAGGAACAAATAATTTTCGACGTAGGCTTATAAATCAAAGGGGTCTTTGTCGCCCGAGTTTTCGTCTGTTGTTTGTTTGTTTTCGTCGTCGTACTTACTACAATCAAGCTCTATTTCGCTCATTTTAGACGGACGCTCAAAATCACCTTTAGAAATTTTGATGGTTTTATCGGCATACACTTTTTGAAAAAATTTACCCCAAATTGGCAAGGCCATACTGGCACCCTGTCCTTGGTCGGTGGTGTTAAAATGCACCGCCCTGTCTTCGCCTCCAACCCAACAGCCGGCAGCCAAATCGGGTGTAAAACCAATAAACCAACCATCGCTATTATTTTGTGTAGTGCCTGTTTTACCGGCAATAGGGTTCATTAAATTATAACGATAACGCAAACGAGAACCTGTGCCTGATTGTACAACGCCTTTCATAAGCTCACACATTACATAGGCTTTTTCTTCGTTAAAAACCTCTTCAGTTTTTGGTACAAATTCTTCTAGCACTTTGCCATTTTTATCTTCGATACGCGCTACAAAAATAGGTTGTACATAAGTGCCTTGATTAGCAAAGGTTGAATTGGCACCCACCATTTCATATAAAGAAATGTCGGCAACACCCAAACACAATGCAGGCACCACATCTAAATGCGATGTAATGCCCATACGGTGCGCTAAATTAACTACTGCTTGCGGGCCAAACTGTTTCATTAATGCAGCGCTTACATAATTTAATGAGTTAGCTAAGGCCACTTTTAGGGTAAGAATTTTACCTTCAAATTTTTCGTCTCCGGCAGAGTTATCGGGGCACCACTCCTCACCTACTTCGGTAGTTATACAAGTGCGCACATTAGGTACACGGTAGCAAGGCGAGTAACCCTCTTGTATGGCAAGTGCATAAATAAACGGTTTAAAGGTTGAACCCACTTGGCGTTTACCAATTTTTACGTGGTCGTACTGAAAGTGTGTGTGGTTAATGCCACCCACCCATGCTTTAATGTAACCCGTTTGAGGCTGCATGGCCATAAAGCCGGTTTGAAGAAAACTTTTATAATATTTAATAGAGTCGTAAGGAGTCATTGTAGTGTCTATTTCACCCTGCCAGCTAAATACAGTCATTTTGATGGGCGTTTTAAATGCCTGCAAAATTTCTTCTTCTGATTTGCCACCCGCTTTCATAGAACGCCATCTATCGCTACGGTGCATGGCACTTTGCATAATGTTTTTTATTTCATCTTTATTTACGTTCCAGGCAAAAGGCGCGTTCTTTTTATTTTTACACTCTTTAGCAAATAACTCCTGCAAGGCAGTCATGTGCTCGGTTACAGCCTCTTCGGCATATTTTTGCATGCGCGAATCGATGGTGGTGTAAATTTTTAAGCCATCCCTATAAATATCGTAAGGTTTACCGTTTTCTTTTTTATGGGTTAAGCACCACTCTTTTAAAAAATTATCGCGCAAGTACTCTCTAAAATAAGTTGCTAAGCCATCGTTATGATCTTCGGGACGAAAAACTAAATTAAGAGGTTGTGTTTTTAATGAATCGTAAGTTGCTTGAGGAAGATACTCGTACTTAACCATTTGGTGTAATACTACATTACGCCTTTGCTGGGTGCGCTCGGCAAACCTAACCGGGTTAAACAGCGAAGGGTTTTTTGCCATGCCAACCAACATAGCTGCTTGCGGTACGTTTAATTTATCGGGACTTGTGTTAAAGTAAATTTGCGAAGCCGATTTTACCCCTACTGCCAAATTCAAAAAATCGAATTTGTTTAGGTACATGGCCATAATTTCTTGCTTGGTGTACAATTTTTCTAGGCGCACAGCAATTATCCACTCTTTTACTTTACGAAACACTAACTGAAACTTACTTAAATTCTCACGCGGAAATTGCATTTTAGCTAACTGCTGCGTAAGTGTGCTACCACCGCCTGCACTGGTTCTACCGGTTAAAACCCCTGTTACCGAACGAAACAAAGCTTTTAAATCAACCCCGCTGTGCTCCATAAAACGGGCATCCTCGGTGGCAATTAGGGCGTTTACCAGGTTAGGGCTAATCTCGCTATACTTTACGTTTACACGGTTTTCTTTATAAAATTTACCCAACACATTGCCATCGCTGCTGTAAACAATAGATGCTAAATTGTTTTTAGGATTTTGAAGTTCTTCTACCTCAGGCAACTCACCAAAGGTGCCCATTGAGGTTAACATAACCACTAGAAAAAATAACAATACCGGACAAATAATAACAAGCCAAGTAAGTATAATATATTTTGTGGGGGAGTTTTTTGTAGATGCCATAATCTAACGCAAAAGTAAGAATAAATAAGTGATGGCATTTGATAAAATAATAGATTTGCGTTATGACGAATTTGATTGCCGTTGAAGGCATAAATGTTTACGCCTACCATGGTTGTTTGGAGGAAGAAGGCTTAATTGGCGGCAACTATATAGTGGATGTTTATATGCACTGCGATTTTACCGAGGCCGCCAAAACCGATGACCTTAGCAAAACCATTGATTACTGTGCCGTTTACGAAATAGCCAAAAAAGAAATGGCCATACGAGCCAAATTAATTGAAGAAGTAGCCATGCGCATACACCAGGTTATTTTAAAAGATTTTACCCAAGTGCAAAAAGCAAGGGTGCGCGTTACCAAACTTAAACCACCTATGAACGGTAATGTAGATAAGGTTTATGTAGAGATTGAATAAAGATGGCTACCAAAAATTGCGCGCGTTGTAATAAACCTTTTACCTGTTGTAACGAAAAACCGGGCTGCTGGTGCGAAACCCTTACGCTTGATACCACAACACTTAGCCATTTAAGAAATGAGTTTGTTGATTGCCTTTGTGAAGATTGTTTGAAAACTTATGCGCTGCCCAATAACACTACAAAATAAACCAAATTAATGTCTCTTTTTTCTTTTATGTATCTTTGCCGCGCATGAAAATTAAATTCATTATACCAGTTTTTGCCTTGGCTGTTTTTTCGTGTAAAACAGAAAAAGCAAACGACACTACCGGCGACAAAAAAGCCATTGCCCGTGTGTTTGAAAAAAGTTTGTATGCCGATGATATTAAAGAGATTTTACCCCGAAACACCAGCCCTAAAGACAGTACCATTTTTGTAAAAGGTTTTATAGAGCAATGGATTACCAACGAGTTAATTTTACACCAAGCTGAAAGCAATTTACCGGAAGACGACAAAAACATACAGAAAGAAATTGATGAGTATCGCAAAAATTTATTGGTGTACCGTTATGAAACCGAATTGGTGCATCAAAAATTAGATACGGCTGTTAACGCACAAGAAATTGAGGCTTACTACAACGGACACACACAAAATTTTATGCTGAAAGAAAATATTGTGAAAGTGTGTTACGTTAAAATAAATAAAAAATCGCCCAATGCCGATAAGGTTAAAAAGTGGTACACATCAAAAGAAGTGAAAGACCAAGACAATCTTAAAAAATACTGCATACAGTATGCCGATAACTTTTTTTTAGATGATAACACGTGGCTGTTGTTAGATGATGTTATGAAGGAAATTCCGCTACGAGATTATAACCCCGAGCTGCTTTTAAAAACCAGCCGCCAAATAGAGTTAGGAGACAGCACCTTTAATTATTACTTAAATATTAAAGATTTTAAAATAAAGAACAACCCTTCGCCGTTAAGCTTTGAAAAAGATAACATCCGCCAGATAATTATAAACAAACGTAAACTGAGTTTGATAGAGCAAATGAAACAATCTATTTACAGTCAGGCTAAGGAAAATAATAACTTTGAAATTTACCCTTAATGAAAAAATATTTTTTATATCTACTTTTTTTACCAGTATGTTTTGCATCGTTTGCGCAACAAAACATTGATAAAACCATTGCTGTGGTTGGCAAGTATATTGTAATTCGATCAGAACTTGAAAGAGAGCTTAAGGGCATGACTGCAAACGGAATAAAAATAACCGACTCGTTACGCTGCTCGATGTTTGATGAATTAATGTATCAAAAATTACTATTAGCCCAAGCTGATAAGGATAGCGTGCGTGTTAAAGATGAGCAGGTTGATGCCGAACTTGACCGCCGTATGAATTATTACTTAGGTCAGTTTGGATCGGAAGAAAAATTTGAAGCTTTTTACGGAAAAAATGTTAAACAGTATAA
Organism: Bacteroidia bacterium; assembly: GCA_035484495.1. Classification (GTDB taxonomy): domain Bacteria; phylum Bacteroidota; class Bacteroidia; order B-17B0; family Aurantibacillaceae; genus PALSA-968. The sequence continues at coordinate 5,854 of DATHOW010000283.1, forward strand.
AGAAGAAATGCGCGAAGACATTCATAACATTTTAGTGGCACAACAAATGCAACAAAAAGTGGTGAGTGATATAAAAGTATCTCCGGCCGATGTAAGGGCTTATTATAATTCCATTCCGACAGATAGCTTACCCTTAATAAGTACAGAGGTTGAAATTGGACAGTTGGTAAAAAAGCCCGTTGTATCGGACGAGGCAAAAAAAGCAGCGCGCGCAAAATTAGAAGGTTACCGCCAACGTGTGCTTGCAGGCGAAAGCAT